>OMSZ01000057.1 GCA_900313855.1 uncultured Eubacteriales bacterium | reverse complement strand
CGCTAAGGTACGCGGTAATAAGAAGAGCGAGGAATTCATGATCAATAAGATAAATGAAGAATTATCAAAGGATGATCATACTGTTTTTATAGCGAATGGTGGCTGCGAGGACAGAGCATTGGCGCTCAAAGAAAAGATTATCGCGCAGACTAAGGCTGAGAATATAAGAATAGCAAAGATCGGACCTGTTATCGGTACACATACCGGTCCGGGTATGTTGGCAGTCCTTTATGTCAAAGATTAATGAATGACAAAAAGTTGATGTCAAAGCTGATAGGTGTCGGAAATTGATAAATGTCAAAAACTGATGAATATTATAAACATATTTTGAACTATTTACTCCCTGACTGAATATAATACTACAAAAAGTCAGGGAGTTTTTTTATGCGAAAAACTAAGCTAATTAAACGTATTTTGGCCGGTTCTTCTGCCATGCTTATGATGGCAGCCGCACTTTGCGGCTGCGGCAGTAAGGAAAACGGTCTTACCCATGTAACTCTTAATGAGGTGGCGCATTCTATATTCTATGCGCCTCAGTATGTCGCTATTGAAAAAGGTTATTTTGCAGAGGAGGGGATCGATCTTGAGCTGGTAACCGGTTTTGGAGCTGACAAGACCATGTCTGCTCTTGTATCCGGAGAGGCGGATATCGGATTTATGGGTGCGGAAGCTTCAATATATCTTTATAGTGAAGGCGCATCTGATTATGCCGTTAATTTCGCTCAGTTGACACAAAGAGCCGGTAATTTTCTGGTTGCGAGAAAACCTATTGATGATTTCTCCTGGGATATGTTAAAGGGTAAAGAGGTTATCGGAGGCCGTAAGGGCGGAATGCCGGAGATGGTATTTGAGTACATTTTAAAGAAGAATAATCTGGATCCGATGGCAGATGTTAACATTAACCAGAGCATTGATTTTGGCAGCACCGCAGCAGCATTTTCCGGTGGTCAGGGAGATTATTCGGTTGAATTTGAACCGGCGGCAACTGCGCTTGAAGCATCCGGAGAGGGTTATGTAGTTGCATCGCTTGGTGTTGATTCGGGATATGTGCCGTATACCTCATACTGCACAAGAAAATCCTATCTTGCGGATAACAAGGATACGATAAAGAAGTTTACCAAAGCGCTCCAGAAGGGTATGGAGTATGTCAATTCTCATACGCCTGCGGAGATTGCTGAGGTAATAGCACCACAGTTTGAGGAAACTGATGTCAAGACCATTGAAACTATAGTAACGAGATATTATGAGCAGGATACATGGAAGGATAATCTTGTATTTGAGGAGAGCAGCTTTGATCTTCTTCAGAATATTCTTATGGATGCGGGTGAACTTTCTAACAGGGTTCCTTATGATAAGCTTGTTGATACGGAATTTGCCCAGGAAGTAAAACAAAAATGACCATTTTCCCATCTGCGCTTTGCCGGGATGTTATCCCCATCTGAAATTATATGCCGGAGCTATCACAAATATGACAGCTTCGGCATATTATATATTATAAAAAAATAAGGAGAACACTTGTGGAAGCAAATTGTGAAAACGATCAATTCAAGGCTCAGGTGGAAGCACAGTCAGAGCTTAAAGCTGAAAGCTGCAATGCCTGTGATGGAAATGATTCCGACGGTATGCGTCAGTGTGGAGCAGGAATGCGTCCCTGCAACCGTCCGGATGCAATGCGTCCGCCTATGGGAAATTGTGGAGGCCGTCCCTGTGGAATGAGACCGCAAGGAATGAGACCCGGAATGTATCCCGGGAGAAGACCCGGAAATGTAAGACCCGGGGGAATGAGACCACCGGTTAATAGTTGCGGTGACAGACCTTGTGGAGCAAGACCCTGTGAGTCCTGCAGTAACGGTCTGCCGGCAGGCTGGCGTCCATCAGACGGTATGCGTTCAAACAGCTACAGTGATCCCGCAGATCTTCATTCAGACTGGAATTTGAGTAACCGTACAATTCAGGATTCTTATGGAAACAGCATGACAGTAGGATGCGAGGGTCAGACAATGACAGGCTGTCGCATGAATGATCCCATGTACAGATTGGGAGATGCATTTCCTCCTGTAATGGCCTATGTACCATGGCAGCAGTGGGGTGATGTATATGATCCTGAATGCGGGCTGAAAGAGGGAACTATATTTAAAGATCTTAATTATATATTCTGCGGAACGAGGTGCTGATATGGAAAAAATGTGTAAAAATGATCTGATGAATCTGATACAGAGCACCAACTTCACGCTTATAGAACTGGGGCTTTATCTTGACACTCATCCGAATTGTCCCTGTGGTCTTTCGGCATATCAGGATTACAGCGATATGTTAAAGCGGGCTGTTGAAATATACGAGAGAAGATTTGAGCCTATAACTATTTATGGAGTAGAAAATGAGGACAGCTGGAGCTGGGTAGAGACCCCATGGCCATGGCAGAAAGGATGTGACTGTTAATGTGGAGTTATATTAAAATGCTGGAATTTCCGGTTAATATCAAGACAACTAACGCAGCACTTGCCACGGCTATAATGAGTCAGCTTGGCGGACCGGATGGTGAAAAAGGCGCTGCTACAAGATATCTTTCACAAAGATATGCTATGCCTGATAAAAGAGTGGCAGGATTACTCACGGATATAGGTACTGAGGAGCTTGGACATGAGGAGATGGTATCAACCATTATCACTCAGCTTACCAAGAATTTAACCATGGATGAAATTGAGAAATCAGGCTTCTATCAGTACTATGTGGATCACACTACGGGCATTTATCCTCAGGCTGCTGCAGGAGTGCCGTTCAGCGCGGCAACAATTCAGTCGACAGGTGATCCGATCGCAGATCTTCATGAGGATCTTGCGGCAGAGCAGAAGGCAAGACTTACCTATGACAATATTCTTCGTCTTTGTAAGGATGAGCCGGATGTGTATGAAGCCATCAAGTTCTTAAGGGCAAGAGAAATGGTTCATTATCAGAGGTTTGGCGAGAGCCTTCGCATGATACAGGATAATCTCAACTCTGACAATTTCTATGCATTTAACCCTTCATTTGACAAGGGCGCAACGTGCATCTGATAGTTTTTCATTCTTCGTCGTGTGCTTAAGGCACGCGATGAAGAATAAACATGGTCTTGAAGTTTTGATGAATTTTTGGTATACTTTAACACATCAAATTGTGAAACAAATACTTTATATAAATACTATTGGGGAGGAACATTTAAGATGAGCAACAATGGATTGATGATGCAGTATTTTGAATGGTACATGCCGGAGGATCACAGTCTTTGGAAACAGGCTATGGAGGATGCGTCTAAGTTAAAGACGTTAGGCGTTAGCGCGCTTTGGATGCCGCCGGCGTATAAGGGAGCCGGAGGAGACAAGGATGTCGGATATGGCGTATATGATCTTTACGATCTTGGAGAATTTAATCAGAAGGGCAGCGTACCTACTAAGTATGGTACTAAGAAGGAATATATCGATATGATCCGTTCCGTTCAGAAGAAGGGAATAGATATATATGCGGACATTGTCTTAAATCATAAGATCGGTGCAGATGAGACTGAGATCATACAGGCTGAGGAATTCAATGCCAACAGCAGAAATCAGATGGTAGGTGAGGAGAAGACTATCTGTGGCTGGACTAAGTTCAACTTCCCGGGAAGAAAAGGAAAGTATTCTGATTTCACATGGAACTGGACTCATTTTGATGGTATTGACTGGGATCAGGAGGAGACAAAGAACGCGATATATCGTTTTTCGGGTAAATCTTGGGAAGAGGCAGTCGATGATGAGAATGGCAATTACGATTATCTGATGGGCGCGGATCTTGATTTTGAGAACCCGGAGGTTAGAGATGAATTATACCGTTGGGGTAAATGGTACCTTAAGATGACCGGCGTCAACGGACTTAGATTAGACGCTGTAAAGCATATAGGCTTTTATTTTTACAAGGACTGGCTTCCTGTAATGCGTGAGACTTCGGGAAAGGATCTTTTTGCTGTCGGTGAATACTGGCACTATGATGTTAATCATCTTGACAGATATCTTCAGAATGTCAATTATGAGATGTCACTGTTTGACGTTCCGCTGCATCTGCATTTTCATGATGCTTCTAAGGCGCACGGTGATTATAATATGTCAACGATATTGAATGATACGCTGGTTGCAAGACATCCTATGCAGGCGGTAACATTTGTGGACAACCATGATACCCAGCCCGGACAGGCACTTGAATCATGGGTTGAGGACTGGTTTAAGCCTCATGCCTATGCGATCACACTGCTTCGTCAGGACGGATATCCATGTGTGTTCTATGGGGACTATTATGGTATTCCTCATGACGATATCTCATCTAAGAAAACCATGCTCAATAAGATGATGAAGATCAGGAAACGTCTTGCTTACGGTGAGCAGCATGATTATTTCGATGATTATAATGTGATCGGTTGGACAAGAGAGGGCGATGAAGAGCATAAGGATTCAGGCATTGCCGTTATAATGTCAGACAGCACAGGCGGAAGCAAGCATATGTATGTAGGTCATAAATTTGCCGGTAAATTCTTCAAAGATGTGCTGGGGAATGCTAAGTATAATATTAAGATCGGTGATGATGGATGCGGAGATTTCTACGTTAATCGTGAGACTGTATCTGTCTGGATCTGTGAGGATGTAAAGCTGTGATCATTATTATATGAATTATAAGATATGGAGAATGACTATTATGGGAAAAGATGTTAGAACCAAAGCGGTCAAAGAGATGTTTGAGGCGATACTTACATTACAGACTGAGGAGGAGTGCTTTGCATTCTTTGAGGATGTTTGTACGGTCAACGAGCTGTTGACGCTCTCACAGCGATTTGAGGTGGCGAAGATGCTCACTGACGGACATACCTATCTTGAGGTGGCTGAAGAGACAGGTGCATCTACTGCGACTATATCACGAGTTAACAGATCGCTTAATTATGGTGATGGCGGAACGGGTTACGAGATAGTATTTGGAAGAATGAAGAACAAAAAAGAATAGTTATGATCAGCAGCAGATAATTGGAGCAAAGGATCAGATATTAGCAACGAATAAAAAGTAAAAAGAAGAAGCTTCAACAGTAAAAAACATACGTAAAGAATAACAAGGAAGACCTTAACTGGTCTTCCTTGCTGCTTTTTCTTTTCTTTTGGCGGCCTCTTTTGCCTCTTTAAGCTCTGCCTTGCCGGGCTTTGGTTCGGCAACAGAATCAAGAAGCCGTTCTATAAGCTGTTTCTTGGCATATATGTCATAAGATAACATGGAAACCATCGCAAAGGTCTTCAGATACTCGGAATCCTCCGGGAATTCTTTGTCTGCTATCTCACATATCTCTGCTATATTATCAGCCATCTTGACCTTGTACTGCGATTCTAAGTTATAGATATCCTTATATATATCCGACATTGTAACGCCCGTGTCAGTATGAAAGTGATTCTCCGTCATGGGCTTTAATAATGCTTGAATGTCGCTGATCGATAGGAAATTCTTCATATAGTAAATATATATGAGAAGAATTATATGATCCTTGGAATATTTCTTGCGATCAGATGGCGGAAGCAGTTCATTCTTAGAGTAATTGTTGATCATTGTCTTGGTAAGGATCTTATCATCATTATGGCGCTTCGTTCCTGATAATTGTGTATCCATAAAGGTTGTTACCTGATCCATATATAATTCTATAGAGGGAATGTCCTCAGGAAGAATTGAATCTGTTTCAATCCATGTATTAATTTTTTCTTTGATCGAGTTAAATGTAAACTGTTTCATTATATTATCCCCACTTGT
>OMSZ01000157.1 GCA_900313855.1 uncultured Eubacteriales bacterium | reverse complement strand
GGTTATCTGGCAATTCTGATAAGCTCTAAGAAACAGGGATTCCATGATATGCTTTGCGATACCTGCGTGGTCTATAAGGATATGCAGGAGGTTGTCCGTCCGGTAAATGCAAGACCTGCTGTTGCAGGCGGACCTGATGTATCGCCATATGTCGGTAGTGTAGGTGCAAAGGTGCAGGCATCAAGGCCTGATGAGAATATTTATACAGAGAAAGCAACGGTTAATGCAGTAGTTAATGCGGACTCTGTTGAAAATCGTAGCTTACCGGATGCTGCTGTTACCAAAGCAGAGTCAATAAATGATACAGGTGAACCGGTAGTGTCAGCATTTTTTATGCCGGAAGAAAAATAATATAAGTGTATAAAGGTAATAAATGCCGTCAATCCTATAGATAAATATTCTAAGGATTGGGGGCATTTTTTATGACCGGTAAAGTCAAAATAAGTTTCATGATCGTTGTATGGAGCATAGTTGCTATTCAGATGTATGTCAATTACAGACAGGAGGCGAGCCGGGCTTTGACGGCGTTTTCGGTGGTTAAGGATGAAAGTCTTACCGAGACGATCAAGGGATATGGATATTTTGAGACCATGAAGCTTGGCACGGTAAGCAGAAAAAAGATGCTGGAAAAGCTTGCAAAAGACTTGGGAATTACGGATGGTTATACATTTACATCAGGAGCCGGTGACGGCTATAAAAAGCTGATCCTCACTAAGCGAGGCAGGCATGCAACAACGATATTGCAGATAGTAAGTTTGTCAGATGAGCTTGATGAAAGCGGTGTGCCGGAGCAGTATATTGCTGTTGATATCACAACAAAGAAAAAGTACAATTCAGCAGTTGAACTATATCACAGAGTAAAGAAGCTCTATAAGGATATGGGATTAAACGGCAGGGTAAGCTTAGAGGTTGAGGCAGAGCAAAAGGGAAATGTTATTGCCGATAAAGGGGAGGAAACATTTGATGAACTTTTGTCGGGACTTAATGCAAAGAAGGTTGATGAGATCACGGATAACGGAATATATACAGTATATGGATATACGAGAAACGAAAGGGATCATTTGATGTTAAACGGAAGAAAGGTAAATGTTCAGATTGTAATGAGCTATGATGAGGAAAAAGACAAAACATATTTTAAGATAGGCATGCCGATTGTTAATACATCCTATTGATTGGGAATGCAGTGTTTGTCAACGATAATATAATAAATTAAATTTTTTTTAAAAAATAATTATATTCTGCCATGATATGTCCTGAGTGTGTGATAAGCTTGATTTATCGAAAATGAAGCGCTTATTTTTCATAATAATATTTTGAAGGGACAGGTGATTGTTATGAAGAAGATAATTATTATTAAAGAGGCAGCAGCTATTACAACTTGTACTGTGTCGTTTGGATATATAATGTTTCAGGTGTTTAATTGGCTTATGTATGTATAGGAATATGTTTTTGCACGAGTATGTTTTTGTTTTGATGATTATAAGACATATCTTTGAATGCCTTCGCATATAATGATGGATAGAAAGATAATATTCATTATTATAGGAGGCAGTATGGAACTAATTAAGAAGCAGATTACTAATTATACATGGAAAGTGAAGAATGCGATGCAGTTTACCTTAGACGATACCATCAATGTTCCGGAGAACCTGTTGGATATTGAGAGACTGGTTTTGGTCAAGGGTAATGTGGTGATTGAAGATATCTCGCCCATGGTAGACAGATTTCAGGTTAAGGGTAATCTTCATTATCAGATATTATATCTGGCTGATAAGGAGAGCAATACCTTTGACAGCTTAAGCGGCAAGGTTCCGTTTGTAGAATATATCAATGCGGATGGTACGAAGGAGACGGATAATATAGAGGTACATGCCGGTCTTAATGATCTTACCGTTACCATGCTGCATTCAAGAAAGCTTAATCTCAAAGCTCTTATAGGACTTGATTATCAGGTTAAAGAGAAGGAGGTTTTTGAGGCGGTTACCGATATTGAGGATGAAGGTAATGCGGAGGTGCTTGGCGGAACAATATCAATGATGAGCCTTAGTCTGCAGGATAAAAGACCGCTTCAGATCATTGAACAGGTTGATATACCGGCTAATAAACCGGATATTTATCAGGTAATCTGGAAGAGTATGACTATTACTAATCCGCAGATCAAGGCAGGTGATGGCTGTCTTATCGTAAGTGGTAATTTGTGCGTCTTTTTGGTATATAATGCCGAGGAAGAGGGTATGCCGGTACAATACTTTTCTATGGAGGTACCGTTTGAGAAGCAGGTAGATGAGAGCAATGCTAATGCTGATATGATATCGGCAAGTGTACTTAATCCTGAGCAGTATCATATTACTGTTATTTCAGATGATAAAGGCCAGGATCGTGTTTTGGAGCTTACGGCGGATTTTACACTTGAGACAAAGCTTTATGGTCAGGAGGAGCTGACGCTTGTTAAGGATGCATATTCAACGGGAGTGTTAATTGAGCCTGAATGGAAGGAGTTTTCTCTTCAGCATCTTTTGATGCGCAATTGTGCCAAGGTAAGAGTTTCCGAGACTGTGGATATGCCTAAGAAGCAGTCTGTTCTTCAGGTGTGCAATACTGAGGGATCGGTATCTATAGATGAGACGAAACGTACTCCAAAGGGTGTTTCTGTTGAGGGAATATTAAGCGCCCAGGTTACATATCTTAACAAAGACGATAACGGTAATCTGTCTTCAACCAATTTTGATATTCCTTTTGACTGTGAGATAGAATTGGGTGGAATGAATGATAATGTTACATATTCGATAGTTCCATATATTGATCAGATTCAGTCAGTTCAGCTTTCTGACAATCAGATAGAGATCAAATCGGAGATATCATTAGACGTACTTGCTTTTGTTAACGAGAAGACTAAAGCCGTGCTTGATATGGTTGAGAAGCCGATCGATCTTGAAGAGAAGATGAAATTACCGGGAATTACATGTTATATAGTTAAACATGGGGATACCTTGTGGAGTATTGCAAAAAGACATTATACGACTGTTGAAAGAATTAAAGAGATCAACGGTCTTGAATCTGATATGATATATCCTGGTGATAAGCTCGTTATTATCAAGGAGTGACAGCGAGTATCAGAGTATCTTCTCTATTCTGATATCAGGTCTTCTGCTAAGATCAATGAACTGCGCGCCAGCCATAAGGCTTGGCTTTGATGGCACTGCGTTATTGGTAAGAACGATTTCGGCCTGGGTTCCGTCACTTAACATGACAGTGTTATGCAGATATGTATCTGCAATTCCCTTTAAGAAGGGAAGCATATATTTGGGGTCGTATTTTGCATAACCCTCATCTTCAAACATACGTATAACCTGAAACGGACATATGCCGTCTCGATAACAACGGTTGGCAGTCATAGCTTCATACACGTCAACAATTCCGATAACCTTGGCAGAATATCCGAGCTTTTCTGATGTGACTCCGGTAGGATAACCGGTACCATCACATTTTTCATGGTGAAGAAGAGCAGCCTGTGCTATGTCTTCATCAACATTCTTTGATTTTAATAATCTGTACCCTTGAACCGGGTGAGTCTTTATTGTCTGATATTCTTCGGCAGTAAGCTTTCCCGGTTTTTGAATTATCTCTTTGGGAATCAATACCTTACCGATATCATGAAGCATTCCGGCAACGGTTATTTTCTTGAGCATATTCTCGTCAAAATTAAGCCAGCGTCCAAGTATGTTGGCAAGCAATGCTACATTTAATGAATGAGCATAGGTTGAATCATCAAAATAACGTATATTACTTAATATATCCATAAGCTGGTAGGTGTTGGTGGCATGCTCCATAATCTCGTTAGCAGAGGAGAATAACTCATCAACATCAACCTTTTCGTTCTTTTTGGCAATATCATTAAGAGCATGTGTGAAGGTTTCGGTCTGTTTATTGAAGGCTTCCTCAAATCTCTTGAAAGACTCGCTGTTACGCAGCTTTTCTGAATGAGAAAGCGGTGCTGCCTGCGAAGGTGAGGAAGCTGCCGGAGCAGCGGTCGGAGCAGCAGTCGGAGCCTCTTCTCCGTTTTCGTCGTAGACCGCAACAGAAACAATAGAAGAATAATGAAGTACATCTAAAACCTCCT
>OMSZ01000182.1 GCA_900313855.1 uncultured Eubacteriales bacterium | reverse complement strand
TTGTACCCCGACTGAGTATAGTTTGACATAACCCCCACCTACACCTAAGCTTAGAGGTGGGGGATTTCTCCGACTGAGTTAAAAACCTTCCACAGTATCTTAAACTATCATTCACATTACGATTAAAAAAAAACACATACGGTACCGTCCAATCTAGATTGGGGGAGGATCCAACCAACAAAATAATTAATGTCACGGAATATTATTATCATTTTGATTGAATTATAATTTAAACCGGCTTTCCCGTATGTGCCTTTACAAGCATTAAATGCCTGTAAACTATATTAATGATCTGAATTAATTATAACAGTCTATTATCATCTTAATTGTCCGATTATACCAGCTGCCGACTGAGTCAGGGCAAGCCCTTCCTTACTGGTCTCTTTGAGACACTCCGGAATAAGACTTCCTATTCTTCTCATCGAGTCAATAACCTCATCAGGATCTATCCTGCTTCTGATTCCCGCAAGAGCCATTGAGGATGAAACAATAGCATTAACCGCTCCCGATACATTTCGTTTAATACACGGAACCTCAACAAGTCCCCCGACCGGATCACAGGTAAGACCCAACATGTTTTTTAAAGCTAACGCAGCAGCATGTATGATCGCCTCATTGTCTCCACCCTCCAGATATGCTAAAGCTCCCGCTGCCATTGCGCTTGCCGAACCTATTTCTGCCTGACATCCGCCTTTTGCTCCTGATATATCGGCACTCTCCGCTATCGCCTCACCAATTCCTCCTGCAACATAAAGAGCTCTAATAATATTATCCTGTGAGACCTTCTTAGTCTCCTCATAAGTAATAAGTACAGCCGGAATAACACCACATGAACCGGCTGTAGGAGCAGCAACAATTCTTTTCATACAAGCATTTGATTCACCCATTTTAACTGCTTTTTCCATTACCTTAGCAAGAAAGTCTCCTATTAATCTGTTATGCTGTAATCTGAACTTTTCCAGGAGAGCTCCATCTCCTCCTGCCATACCACTTGCTGATCTTACATCGGCATCATAGCATCTATCCGCCTCTTTCATTGCCGCATACATTTCAGTCATTTGTTTAAATGATTCTTCTTCCGTCATATTACTTTCTCTACAGCTTTCATTAAGTATCACCTGCCAGAAATCCAATTTGTTTTTTTCTGCATCATCTACGATGTCCTTTAACAGCTTGTAGCTCATATAAAACCTCCTGCTCACACCAGGCTGTAATAAGTGACCTTCTCAACCCCCTCAAGTCCCTTAAGCCATTCTATCGCTTTATCCGGGATTTCCTGATCACACTCTAATATCATCACTGCATTACCACCACGGTTTTCTCTGTAAAGCTGCATAGAAGCAATATTGACAGACTTATGTGATAGCATGCTTGTAACCTCTGCTACATGTCCCGGCTGATCAAGGTTATGAACAATAAGTGTAGGGTGATCACCCGAAAAATTAGCTGACAATCCGTCTATTGCCGCTATATTGATTATTGATCCTCCTAATGATTCCCCGACAATTTCCAGTTTTCTGCCGGAACTCCCGGTAAGCTTAAGCAATACAGAATTTGGATTTGCATCCTTTAATGTTATCCCTGCAAAGTTTATCTTAATATTTAAACCTTCTGCTATCGAAAGACTATCCGGAATCCTTATGTCATCCGGCTGCATACCAAGAAGTCCGGCAACAATAGCTTTATCCGTTCCATGTCCTTTTCCCGTTGCCAGAAATGATCCATGAAGATAAATATCTGCCTCTGTCAAAGGCTCTGAAAGTAATTTGTGTGCAACATATCCGATTTTTACAGCTCCGGCAGTATGAGAGCTAGATGGTCCTACCATAACAGGACCTATAATATCAAACAACTGCATTTATGCTCTCCTTAATGTTATTCCTTCTTATAGCAGATTATTGTATATCACTTCATATAAAAGGGGTCTGTATCCACTATCTGAATAACCTCCTCAAGCTTATCAAGCTCTTCATTCAACTGTTCCTCAGTAATGATAAGAGGCGGATTGCATAAAACCATGTTTTCGTGTCCGAAGGTCATAAATCCACGTTCCTTAAGAAGTCCTATTATCTTAGAGAGTTTTCCATAAGGATCGAGACCATACGGAACAATTGGTTCCTTGCTCTGCTTATCTTTCACAAATTCAACGCATGAGAAAAGACCTATGTACCGCACATCACCCACACAGTTATATTTTTCCTTAAACTTTTCTAGACGTTCACCCAATACCTTGCCAACCTTATTAACATTATCCAGTATTTTAGCTTTAGAATAATAGTTAACACAAGCAACACCGGCTGCGCACGCAAGCGGATGTCCGCAATAAGTAAGACCGCACGAGAGTACATGATCATCAAAATATTCCGCAATCTTTTTGCTTACACATACACCTCCAAGCTGTATGTATCCACACGTAACACCTTTTGCAAATGTCACAATGTCAGGCTTAACATCAAAATTCATAAATGCAAACATCTTACCTGTTCTGCACCAGCCTGCCATTACCTCGTCACATATCATCATTATTCCGAACTCATCACAGAGCTTTCGCACACCTTGAAGATATCCCTTAGGTGGAATTATGATACCATTTGTTCCGGTAATTGTTTCAAGAATAATGGCTGCTATCTGGTCACGTCCTTCATAGATTATCTGTTCACGTAATTTACCGATATAGAAATCCGTTGCCGCTTCCTCTGACTCAAAGCTTATTCCTTCACGATATATATATGGATCAAAAAATTTAACAAAACCTGGAATACCGGGTTCTAACGGAAATCTTCTCGGCTCACCTGTTGCATTACCTGCGCCAAAGGTTGAACCGTGATAACTTCTGTATCTGCTCATAACCTTATAACGACCTGTGTACATTCTTGCCATTTTGATCGCATTCTCATTAGCATCCGCACCACCATTTGTAAAGAAAACCTTACCCATGTTATCCGGCATAAGTTCAACAATCATCTTTGCAAGCTTCGCTCTTGATTCAACACCATATCCCGGTCCCATCCAGGCGTATTTATCAATTTGCTCCTTCATTGCATTATTAATGTCCTCATTGCCATATCCCAAATTAACATTAACCTGCGTAGAAGACATATCCGTATATCTGTTTCCGTCATAATCCCATATATATATTCCTTCTGCTCTGTCTATCGCAATGGGATTGACATCCTTTTGCTTAGCCCAAGATTGAAGATAATACTTCTTTTGTGTTTCCGATATTTCCATTCCCGTCATATTTTTTTCCTCCCATTAATCTTTTTTTATGCACCAAGATAAGCTTTTCTAACCTCATCATTGTGAAGAAGATCATCTGCATTACCTGATAGCTTAATCTTTCCGGTTTCTAAAACATACGCACGGTTTGCAACCTTAAGAGCCATTTTAGCATTCTGTTCAACCAGCAAAACCGTTATCCCCTGCCTGTTCACTTCCTTAATGATTGCAAATATTTCCTGAACAAGAAGCGGAGAAAGTCCCATTGACGGCTCATCCATAAGTATTATCTTTGGCCCTGCCATCAAAGCTCTTCCTACTGCCAGCATCTGCTGCTCGCCACCTGACAATGTTCCCGCAAGCTGTGACTGTCTTTCCTTTAACCTGGGAAACTTCTCAAATACATCATCCATTCTTGATAATATCTTATCCTTATCTTTTTTATTATACATATATGCGCCCATCTCAATATTTTCACGAACCGTCATATCTACAAACACATGTCTTCCCTCAGGAACATGCGCAATACCATGTCGGATAATCCTACTGGGTTCTTCCTTAAGCAGATCTTTATCGTCAAAGATCACCTTTCCGCTCGTTGCTTTTTTTAGACCTGTTATCGTATGCAGAATTGTTGTCTTTCCTGCGCCGTTAGCTCCGATTAAAGTAACGATCTCACCATCATTTACCTCAATACTCACTTCCTCGATCGCATGTATCACTCCATAATGAACATTAAGCTTTTCGACCTTTAACATCAGACATCACCGCCTTCATCCTCATCTTCTTTTCCAAGATATGCCTCAATAACCTCTTTATTGCCGGCAATCTCATCAGGTGTTCCCGATGCCAGGATCTCACCAAAATTCAAAACATATATGCGTTCGCATATACTCATTACAAGACTCATATCATGTTCAATAAGAAGAATTGGAATTCCAAATTTTTCCCTCAGCATCTTAATTGATTCCTTAAGCTCTGCTGTTTCAACCGGATTCATTCCCGCTGCCGGCTCATCTAACAGCAAAAGCTTCATATCAGTAGCAAGGGCTCTTGCAATCTCTAACAATCGTTGCTTTCCATAAGGAAGATTTTCAGCAAACTGATCTGCAAAACCATCCAGCTTGAAAAGTTTAAGGAGCTCCATTGCCTTTTCTGTTGTTTCCTCTTCCTCCTTCCAAAAATAAGGAGTACGGAAGATTGACTGCATTAGATTTGCCTTCATGTTTTTATTAAATGCGACCTTAACATTCTCAAGAACCGTCATTTTCTTAAACAGTCTAATGTTCTGGAATGTTCTTGCAATACCTGCCTCTACAACCTGATGTGTTTTTAGCCCATTCATTCGTCTTCCACATAAAATATAACTTCCTGTTGTCGGAGTATATATACCTGTTATAAGATTAAAAATCGTTGTCTTACCTGCACCGTTAGGTCCTATAAGACCGATCAATTCACCTTTATATATCTCAATATTCACATCATTTACGGCTTTAAGTCCTCCGAATTGTATTCCTAAACTCTTTGTTTCCAATACCGGAATCTTTTCCTCTGCCATACATATCACCTCACCTGTTTGAATAAATATTTTATTCCTGATTAACCTTTTGGGATAACACCTGAGTTTTTTTACTCTTTGGTTTTAGTATCAGATCTGAAAGTGAAAACTCCTTACCACCAAACAAACCGGTAGGTTTAAAGATCATTACCACAACAAGAACTACTGCATATATGAGCATTCTATAGCTTGCAAAATCAGGAAAAACATATGAGATAAGCTGTGGTAGTGCCGACAAAATCGGAGCAGCTATGATAGATCCTGTCATTGAGCCGCTTCCTCCCAAAATAACTATAGCCAGAAATTCTGAAGACTTTGAAAAATTGAAATAAGTAGGTACTAATGTAGTAATATAATGTGCATATATAGCGCCGGCAACTCCTGCAAAAGCTGCTGATATAGTAAATGTAAGAACCTTTGTTTTTGTAACATTTATTCCTGAGGCTGCTGCTGCTATTCGATCCTCGCGAATAGAGATCAGCGCTCTGCCGTATCTTGAGCGTATGTAGCTATACATTACAGCAATGCAGATTATCATGGTGATAAATACATAATGGTAATCAGATACTCTTGCAATTCCGGCAAATGACTTACCAAAGGTTGCATTACCTGTTATCTCCTCAATTCCGACATTGCTCAAAATAACACGAACAATTTCTGCAACAGCTACTGTCACTATACATAGATAGTCTCCGCTTAATCTAAGTGCCGGAATGCCCACAAGCACACCGACTATCGCCGCTGCCATGCCTCCTATTATTATTGCGATTATATATAGCACAATATCGGGAAGTTCTGTCCTGTTTGAAATAAGAGTTGTGCCAATTGCCGAAGCATATGCTCCTATCGACATAAAACCTGCATGACCTAAAGAAAACTCGCCCATATATCCTGTCAAAAGATTCAACGAACAGACAATAATGGTATAAAACATTCCGATAGTTACCAACCCGTTAAAATATGCCGCTTTTCTTCCCAGCAGCTCTGTATCGAAAAGAATACACAGAAGAAGGAACATCATAACTACCGCTATAATATTAATTAATAATTTTTTTCTTATAATTTTAGGCATATTCCCACTTCCTTTCTGTCAAACTTTTTCGCTCACTGCTTTGCCCAGCAGTCCTGTAGGACGTACAAGCAACACCACAATTAAGATCAGATATGTCACCGCCTCATAAGTTCCGGGCAGCATATATACCTTTACAAGTATCTCAACTATACCAAGTAGTAATCCTCCGATCATTGCTCCCGGAATACTTCCTATTCCTCCGAGAACGGCTGCAACAAATGCTTTAAGTCCCAATGTTATACCAAGTTCATTTTTGATACTCACATAGGATGTCGTGTACATCATTGAAGCAACAGCTGCAAGTCCGGAGCCGATCGCAAATGTAATGGTGATAATCTTATTTACATTAATTCCAACAAGTGTAGATGCCACTTTATCTTCAGGTACAGCTCTCATAGCTTTACCAAGCTTTGTATATTTAATAAATAGTGAAAGAATCGCCATTACAATAAATCCGATCACAAGTGTCGGTAATGTCTGACCAGGTATTGATGCTCCCATAATCTCGATTGTCGGTAAAGAAAACATTGGCGATACGTTACGTGGTGCCGAACCGAAAATAACCAGTGCTCCGTTTTCCAAAACCAGACTCATACCAAGAGCTGTTATGAGAGCAGTTGTAGAACCCTGACCTCTCACCGGTTTATATGCAATCTGTTCGGTAAGTACACCAACTCCAACGCATACTATGATCGCTGCAA
>OMSZ01000377.1 GCA_900313855.1 uncultured Eubacteriales bacterium | reverse complement strand
CTGATATCAGCTTCTCAAATTCCATCTTGATATTCTTATCGCCATTACCGATAAGATGAGCAATAAGTCCGTTGCCGCTTGTATTCGCCCAATGGGTATCGTACTTTCCTTTATCCAGAAAATGCGTTATTGACCATGGGTTGTATATATCCGGGCATCTTCCAAAGGTAAATCCGTCATACCACATTTTCACATTCTTCTTGTCATCGTCTGAATATCCCTGCTCATCAAGTGCTGCAAACACCTCTTCTTCCGTAAATCCAAAATCTGTCTCGTACTTTTCGGAAGTAGTTGTTACAACCTCAAGATTATTAAGGTCTGAGAATATAGATTCCTTGCTCACTCTTGTAATTCCCGTCATGATTGCCCTTTCCATTGATGGATTGGTCTTGAAGGTATTATTGAACATGGTGCGGATAAATGAGGTCATCTCATCCCAGTACCCTTGGATATACGCCTCCTGCAAAGGGGTGTCATATTCGTCAAGGAAGATAAGAACCTTCTTACCGTAGTATTTTTCCAAAAGTGTTGAAAGAAGATTCAGTGAATATTCCGCATCAGTATCATTCATATCTTCTTTGATATTTGCAAATGCACGCTTTTCATTATCATCAAAATTCTCATATTCCTTTAGATATGAATATGAAGAAAAAAGCTTAACTATCTGCTTCTTAATTCCGGCTACAGCATCAGCATATGTCTTGCCCTTCACTCCTGCAAATGTCATGAATATAACAGGATATGTTCCCTGAAGCTTACGGAACTTCTCATCCTTCCATATATTTAATCCTTCAAACAGATCACTTCTTCCGGCATACTTGTTCGAGAAGAAATAATTGCACATGTTCATTGTTATGGTCTTACCAAAACGGCGCGGACGTGTGATAAGTGTAACCGCATCTCCACTATTCCACCAATCACTTATAAACGATGTCTTATCAACATAAAAATAGTTATTTTCAATCAAACTTGCGTAATCCTGTGTTCCTATCGAAACCTGCCTTGCCATCATCACACCTCCGGATTCACTACATATATTCAATCCAACTTATCTACACCAATTATATTAAATAGAATACTAATATCCTATGCTTGTAATTACTTGCAATTATAGACTATTATATATTTTTTTACAAGATTATTCAGGAATCTGATAAAAAGCATTATACCTGTTTCTGTATTCATTAACAACGTGTATGTACATCATAGTTAATCCCCGGCACTTCGTCAATACTAATTTGTCCTTTATGTTTTTTTTCATTTTCTTCTGTATTTCAAACTCCATAATCCCAACATACAAAAACTCCGATACCCGCCCACAGATTCATATTAAATCTGTGAACAGATACCGGAGTATTGGGTGACCTTCACCCGAAGAGGATATTTGAAAAAATACTTATTACTGTATTAATCCTTGCTTCATCACTATTTTACTGCTACTTTTTCATCACTTAACAGTAACACTTACCTTCTTGGCATAGCCGTTTCTTGCATATACATATACCGTACATGTACCCTTTGCTACGCCGGTAATCGTACCGCTTTCGCTTACCTTTGCTATACTCGCATCAGAGCTTGCATATCTGAATTCTTTTGCATGATCATCTGAAAGCTGCTTCTTGCCCTTATAAACAAGAACTGTTTTTGCCCTAATCGTCTCTGTCTTTCCAACTTCAACAGTATATTCGCTCTGTGCAAGTGTTATCTTCTTGGCATTTGAATACTTGTTGTTCTTTCTTCCCACAACATGTCCTGTTATGGTCTTGGCAAGTATTTCCTTCTTACCATTTACCTTCTTATACGCCTCAACATATACCTTAAAGTTCTTGGTAAGATTTATCTTCTTGCCTTTAATCTTGGTAATGCTGACTTTGGTCTTGGTATTCTTTGTTGCTATCCATACCGGCTTACCAAACTTACTTCCGCAGTATGTAACATAAACATTATAGCCGTCAGCTTCTTTGACCTTGCCCCACTTGATGTTGATCTTAGAACCTGTCTGTGAAACCTTAAGTCCTGCATTAAGTGCAAGTTCAACCTTTTCTTCAATTGACGGTTCAGTTACAACCGGCGCAGGTGTTGGCTGCGGTTCAGGCTGCGGTTCAGGCTTGGCTGCTGCTTTTATCACATAGTCAGCTCCGACAAATGTAATGTCATAATTATCATTTGCTTTAAGTGTTCCCTGTGTTATCTTATAGGTTCCTGCCTTTGTACCTGTTTCTCTTGTAAGTGCTCCTGAAAGAACTTTATCAGCAGTATCTCCTGCTACAAATCCTTCTGCCTTGTATGTAAGTGCAACATCCATGTCACCTTCGGTAATTGACTTGGCATCTGCTGTTACTTTAAGAGCCGCCTTCTTGATAGCAAACTTTCCTGCATTTTCAGCAAGACTTACATCATAATTAGGATTCTCTGTTGCAAGTGTGCCAATAGTATATGCATACTCTCCGGCATTTTCACCTTCTGCTCTTGCTAAAGCTCCTTTCAAAGTTTCGTCTTCTACTAATCCTTCTGCCTTGTAAGTAAATGCTGTATCTTTGGAACCATATGTCTTGCTCTGGTTTGCATCAGGCGTTACTGTTACGGCTTTCTTAGTAATATTTACATTTGCCGTTCCCGTAAATGTATTATAATTTGCCTTTTCTACTTTATAGTAAACTGTATATACTCCTGCATTAGTAAATGTCGGATTAGTCTCTGAGTATTCCTCATTTTCTGCTTTCTTGTATTTGATAGTTGCACCTGTAGGCTCAGTCACATTAACTGTTATCTGATGCGCTTCGCCATCATAGGTTGCATTAACATCACGAGCCGATACTGTCATATCCTTTGCTTTGATTGTAAAGGCTTCTGTCTTATCCGTATCTGCTATCTCATAATTATCTGCTCTCTCTCCTGTAAGCGAAGCTGTAGCAGTATAAGTCGATGTAGCTTCATTAACATTTGTCTGCGCACCGCTTACCTCTACGCTTACCTTCCCTGTATCATTATCTGCAACACCTGATTTGATAGTTGCTGTAGGAGCTTGTGCAGTTCCGTTATAAACTAATTCCGTCCCGCCCCATTCAAGCGCAACAGCCGCTTTAGATATCGTTACCTGAATAGGGTTTTCAGCTATTAAATCATTGTGGTTTTTATCACCAACAACCTTATACCATACATAGTAGGTTCCCGCGTCGGTGGCGGTGGGGATGGATGTGGTATATTCCTCCGTCGGGCCGTTCGCGTCGCCCAGGGCATAGACAATCCTGTAAGGTTCCGGGAGAGCAGCGGTCGGTGCGGTCACCAGCTCCTGCGGCTCGCCGGTGTAGGTCAGGTTGTCCTTCGCCTTGGGCTTCTGCGCATCCGTCAGCTCCAGCGCGATGGT
>OMSZ01000297.1 GCA_900313855.1 uncultured Eubacteriales bacterium | reverse complement strand
GCCTGTACAAAACGGAATATATTATCAATGAATAAAAGCACATCCCTGTTCTTGACATCACGGAAGTATTCAGCCATTGTAAGACCTGTCTCGGCAACACGCATACGCGCTCCGGGCGGCTCATTCATCTGACCGAATACCAGGGCTGTCTTTTCCAAAACTCCTGATTCCTTCATTTCTACCCAGAGATCATTACCCTCACGGGAACGCTCTCCTACTCCGGTAAATATTGAATATCCACCACTCTCAGTAGCGATATTTCTTATAAGCTCCTGAATAAGAACCGTCTTACCAACACCGGCACCACCGAAAAGTCCTATCTTACCACCCTTTGCATAAGGCGCAAGAAGATCTATGACCTTGATACCTGTCTCTAACATTTCCACCACAGGGCTCTGCTCAGAAAATGCAGGCGGCTCTCTGTGAATACACCAATGCTCAGCATCATCAAGACTTCCCTTATCATCAAGCGGTTCACCCAAAACATTGAACAATCTTCCAAGTGTTTCCTCACCGACCGGAACCATAATACCGGAACCTGTAGCAGTAACCTCCATATCACGATGAAGGCCTTCACTTGCGCCGAGCATGATACATCTTACAATGCTGTCACCGATATGCTGCGAAACCTCCATAACAAATTTCCTGTCACCATTCATAACATAAAGCGCATCCTTGATGGCAGGAAGATTTCCCTTTTCAAATTCTACATCCACCACAGGTCCTGAAACCTGTACTATCTTACCCTTACTCTCCATCCTGCGATATCTCACCTCGTATTTCATTATAGTATGTTTAAAAAATCACTTAACAATAATATGTTATCTCATTAAAATATTCGATCCATTTCTCGCATATAACATTAGTATTTGCCTCTATTACACGAATCACTTTTCTTAGTTTTGTTTCAGGGATTTTTGAATTATTATTTGCCAATAAAACATTGCCGCTTTTTGTTATCCATATTTTTGTTGAATTAGCATTTGGTGTCCCCTCACAAACATGTACATGAACAGGTTCTAACGGCTCACCCTCTCCGATCCAAAAAAACACAACAAACGAACCGATTTTAAAAACCTGAGGCATTCTCAAATCCTCCTTTTTTTGAGAAATCCATAATTAAATGAGCATTATTCTCAACAATTTTCTTTATCGTTTCTACTTCGTCCGGTGAAAAACCTGCATTATCTTTCCATTCATATTGAGGAAGTATGCATGTAATATTCTTAAACCCGCCATCAATCGGCTTTTCAATATATACCTTAACCTCTCCGTCTTGCATATCTGAATGTGCAATTGATGTATTATCATCAAAAGTCATATACTCATACATCATCAGTAGCCGCCTCCTTCATTATTTGCATGACCTTCCTCTGTGCCTTTGCCTTCTCTTTCTTTTTCTTAAGAGCCTTAGCGCCACCGATAACCTCAGTGATCTCCTGAGTAATAGCTGCCTGTCTGACACGGTTAAACTCAATTGAAAGATCATGAAGCATCGCCTCAGCATTATCCGTTGCCGACTGCATAGCCATCATTCTTGCATTTTCCTCACTGGCAGTAGCCTCCACAAGCACACCGTACAAAAAGCCCGTCAAATAGTTATAAGCAACATTCTCGATAACATTTTCAGGAGACGGATGAATTACATACTCCTCATCCTTACTTACATTATCACCAAGCTGTTCGATCATTTCCTTCTTCAAGAATTCTTTGGTCTTAAGAGGAAGTATACGAGCAATCTCAACCTCCTCCTTCATGCTGTTGATCATCCTTGTATATACAACCTCAACACTGTCTATCTCTTCGTTCTTATAAAGCTCTACCATTATTTCAGTGATAACTCTTGCTCTGTGGATCGACGGA
This sequence comes from uncultured Eubacteriales bacterium, assembly GCA_900313855.1. Classification (GTDB taxonomy): domain Bacteria; phylum Bacillota; class Clostridia; order Lachnospirales; family Lachnospiraceae; genus CAG-590. Next base: position 4,206 of record OMSZ01000297.1, on the reverse strand, counting down.
TTACTTACCGAGTACGGAAAGTTTTCCTCAACATTATATCCAAGACTTGAAAAGTAATGTCTGCCGACCTCTCCTATAACAAACAGCCTATAATCCTTGCGTTCTTTAAGAAGCTCTAAAGCCGCCTTTAACACATTGTGATTATATGCGCCGGCCATTCCCTTATCACCCGTTACAACTATAATAGCTTTCTTCTTAACCTTTTCAAGATTATCCTCACTCCGGTTATCAAAGAAAATATGCTCTATATTCGGAAAATGTAATAGTATCTCGGTAATCTGCTTCTGAAGACCATAGAAGTAAGGCTCGGTATTCTCAAGCTTAACCCTTGCTTTCCTAAGCTTCATCGAAGACATCATATACATTGCCTTCGTAATCTTCATAGTGTCCTTGATACTTTTTATTCTGTTGGAAATCTCCTTAGCACTTGCCAATTTACGATCACCCTCTATACTGTTCTTTTACTTTCTCGTACTTTTGAATTCCTCGCAGGCTCTGATTATAGCTTCTCTGAGCTCATCCGTAAGATCCTTTGTCGACTCTAACTCACCGATAATATCGATATGCTCCTCTGCCATGTATTTTAAAAGATCGATACGGAACTTCTTAATATCCGGTATCGGTACATCCGAGAAAATGTGCGCATTAGCCGCAACCAAAGTAATGACCTGCTGTCCCATTGAAAACGGATTGCCAAGCGGCTGCTTAAGTAATTCCATAAGCGCACGACCATGTGCAAGCTGTTTCTTCGTATTGTCATCAAGATCAGATGAGAACTGGGTAAATACCTCCATCTCACGATACTGCGCAAGATCGATACGAACACTTCCCGCTGCCTTCTTCATAGCCTTTGTCTGGGCAGCACCACCGACACGGGATACCGAAAGACCGACATTTACCGCCGGACGCTGTCCTGCATTGAAAAGCTCACTCTCAAGATATATCTGACCATCTGTTATCGAGATGACATTAGTCGGAATATAAGCCGATACATCACCGGCCTGTGTTTCTATTATAGGAAGCGCAGTGATCGAACCACCGCCCGCCTCCGGTGTAAGTCTAGATGAACGTTCAAGTAATCTTGAATGAAGATAGAATACATCTCCGGGATATGCCTCACGTCCCGGTGAACGCTCAAGCAATAGAGAGATTGCACGATAAGCAACCGCATGCTTGCTAAGATCATCATAAATGATAAGCACATCGCGTCCCTGATACATGAAGTACTCTGCAAGAGCAGTTCCCGCATAAGGCGCAATATACTGAAGCGGTGCCGGATCTGAAGCGGTAGCCGCAACAATTATCGTGTATTCCATCGCATCATTTTTCTTAAGTGTATTGACAAGCTTGGCAACCGTTGATGCCTTCTGTCCTATGGCAACATAGATACAAACTACGTCCTTGCCTTTCTGGTTAAGTATCGTATCCATCGCGATAGATGTCTTACCTGTCTGGCGGTCACCGATAATAAGCTCACGCTGTCCGCGTCCTATCGGAAACATCGAGTCGATCGAAAGAATACCTGTTTCCATCGGAACTGCAACAGATAATCTGTCAACAATACCGGGAGCCGGATTCTCTATCGGACGATATCCGTCAGCCTCAATCTCACCGGCTCCATCTATAGGAGCGCCTAATGCATCTATGATCCTTCCAAGGAATGCATTACCAACCGGCGTACCTGCCATCTTTCCGGTACGTACAACATGGCTTCCCTCATATATCTCTGTATCACGACCGAAAAGTATGATACCTATCTCATCACGCCTTACGTCCTGTACCATTCCCTTAACGCCGCAGTCAAATATAACGATTTCTCCATAAGAGGAATGATTGATACCTTCAACAGTAACAATACCGTCACCGACAAATGTTACCGTTCCTATCTCCCTTGTCTTTGCCTCTAATTCAAATTCATCAATGCTGGCACGAAGTATCGATACGATATTCTTCGATGAAAGATCCTGATATGTCTTCGTAACAACATCATTGATTCGGCTTGTAAGCTGAGCTATACGACCCTTTTCACTCCAGTCATACTCTTTACCCTCCAAACGAAGAATAAAACCGCTCTTTAACGAGGCATCCTCTATTAAATTAATACTGACATCATTCTCACCGGTCTGCTTAACAAGAAATTTCTTAATCCCGTCGAGCTGCTCCTTAGTGGGTTTTGTCACATAAAGAAGTTCTGCCTCCATACTCACTTAACCTCACCTGCTTTACCAATAAACTCATCATACAATGAAGAATCAATATCCGCGCCGCTCTTAGCGCCCACTATCTTAGTGGCAGCATCAACAACCATATCGGCTATATCCTTCTCAGCACTCTTGATTATCTTATCTCTCTCCGCTTTAGCCTCGGCAACAATCTTTTCCTGTACCTTAAATGCTTCCTCTCTGGCATCATTTACTACCTTTCTGCCCTTAGCATCAGCTTCTTTTCTAGCCTCGGATACAACACGTCTCTTCTCTTCCTCGATACCTGCAAGACATGTATCATACTGACTCTTAAGCTGATCTGCCTCAGCCTGCTTCTTAGCCGCCTCATCAAACTGCGCGTCTGCTTCCTCCTGACGCTTTGCAATAATAGCAAGAATGGGTTTGAACAACAAAAGCTTGATAGCAACAAAAAGCACTAACAGATTGATCACAATTGCAATTATATTAAATGCATCAATTTTCAGCATTGTTTATCCCTATCCTTCCTCATTTATTTGTTAAGCATAATAATTACCATCAGCGCTATAACGAAACAATAGATGGCTGTTGCCTCAGCAAGAGCACAACCTAAGATAAGCGTTGTACGAATGTCACCTGATGCTTCCGGCTGTCTTGCAACTGCCTCTGTTGCCTTACCGGTTGCTATACCAATACCGATACCTGCTCCTACTGCTCCAAATACTGCTATTCCTGCTCCAATTGCTAATAAACTCATAATTATTATCTCCTTTACTTAATATGTTTTTTATCTTAGAAAAGCCTATACATTATTTCACGATTACTCTATCTCCTCAGCAATATATAGTGACGTGAGGAAAACGAATACATATGCCTGCAACAGTCCGTCGAACAGATCGAAGTAACATGAGAAAACCGACGGCAGGATCACAGGTACTACAAGCTTTAACAGCTCCATGATAACAAATGCACCAAGTACATTACCGAAAAGTCGCATACAAAGCGACAGCGGGCGTGTAACCAGATCAAGAATATTAAATGGTGTCATGATCGCTACAGGTTCTATAAACTTATGCAGCCATTTTTTGACTCCTAGTTCATAAATTCCCGCTCCCTCCACTAAAAGAATACTCATAAGCGCTAATGCAAGTGTTACATTAAGATCCTTTGTAGGAGGTTTGAAACCGAACAACCCGAATATATTGGAAAAACCAATATATATAAGTACCGTCGTAAGATAGGAAACATATTTCTTACCCTTTTCCCCTATCATATTCTCTACAATTCCCATAAGTCCGGTAACAATAAGCTCAGCCACAGCCTGTCTCTTACTGATATTATGAACCTTGAGATTCCTTGTCAAAATGATAGATAACAATATCAGAATTCCGGTTATTATCCATGACACTACAACAGATTCATATATATCAATTCCTCCGCCTATCGGGATCGTAAATACTGTCTCGCAATTAAGCTCCTCCATAAGCCTGCTTGACATTTCTCCCAAGATATCATCCCCTTTACTAATTAAATTTCATCTAAAATACTATTAGATTGTACCGCTTTTCCACAAGAAAGTAAAGTCATGTTCTGTCTTTTTTCTTCTGCAATAAAGCGTTCATATCAAGCATATCCGATTTGTTATTATCGTTATCCTTATTCTTATCTTTACGCTTAGGATCAGCCTCTTTAATCTCTGCCTTATCACGCCGTTTTTTTGCTTTCTTATCTTTTATGCCCGTACTATTATCATCATGATATGCCTCTGTCGTTCCTGTTTCTTCTGTTCCTGCTTCTATAGTTCCGGTTTCTGCTGTTGAGCTTTCACGTACCCTATATTCTTTTGCTCCGTTTTTTCCTGATCCTACTTCTATAGTTTCGGCTTCTTTTGTTGAGCTATCCCATTTTTTATCTTCTTTTGTGACGGTTCCACTTGTCTCTTTTCCTATAATCTCCGCTTCTGCTGTTCTACTCTCCTTTGATCTTATATCTCTTGCGCTATGCGATATTTTATTAATAGTTC
>OMSZ01000150.1 GCA_900313855.1 uncultured Eubacteriales bacterium | reverse complement strand
TACAATTCCAAGGCAAACTATACAAGGAATCATAAATAACGCTCTGACTATAAGTTTATGTTTTTTGTTCCCAATAAATATCATTGCCAATATGTTGACAACCGCAAGTGGAATCAACCCGAAAGTTAAAATAAAACCACTAGCTTCCCATTTTTGAAACGGAATCATTGCTTCCGGATTCGTAACATTTATATCATGCAAAAAATATGGAATAGAAAAATACACAAGACATAATACACCTAACATATTCAGTATAATAATTATAAATGACCATGCTTTACTACTCATATCAAATACCCCTCACTTTTTTCTAAACTCCAATATGTCGCCCGGCTGACAGTCCAGAGCATCGCAGATTTTTATAAGTGTTGAAATCTTCAATGCTTTTGCCTTTCCCGTCTTTAGTACCGACATATTCGCAATTGTAATTCCGACTTTGTTGGCGAGCTCCGTAACGCTCATTTTCCGTTTTGCAAGCATAACATCTATATTGAAAATGAGCTCACCATTCAATTCTTCTTCGTTCATATCATTTCCCATGGCAGCCTCCTATATAGTCAAATCGCTTTGTTCCTGCAGCACTGCCGCCTTACACACTAAATGTGACAAACATGCAGATGCAACGGCTATTGCAACTCCGGCAAAGACTACTATCAACGACAACAGCACCACGCCCGGATGGCTCATATCAGCTAACCATAAAAACATATTTCCTACAAAGAAAAAAATTCCATCACCCGCTGCAAGCCATGCTACCCATTTGAGATACTTTGCATTCTCATTTGAAAAGGATTTATCTCTTCCAATGTTAGATGCTATCCTCCATCCAAAAACAAGTGCAGCATAACATGGGATTGCAGTTACCCATAAGAATATCAACCATGGTAAAAATCTTCCGTTAAACTCCGGATAATCATTAACAATAGCTTGCCCATAACTTGGGATAACAACAAAATATATTGCCAAACCACAAATACCAACTCCTACAATAATTACCTTAAGCCATGTCGCCAATGTTTTCTGTTCCATACGACATTTACCTCCTTCTTGCTGATTACAGTATGTAGTATAAATGATACATCACCGTTTGTCAATAATAATTTATCGAATTACAATAATTTTTGTCCCTAGCGCATATATTGACCACAAAACAAAAACCTGCAGTCTTCTGCAGGTTTTTTGTCAGTCAATCCGGAATAAAGCTATCAAAGATTATCACATCAAACACTTTTTTTGCTTTGATCAAAGCCTGCTCATTTCTTATCGTCCAGGCAGCAGTAACAACATGAAACAATTTTCTGCACAGGAAAAATGAAGGCTGATTTTTGTACCTGTAATTATATGCGATAAAGTCCGGTCTTGACAGGAAATTAAGCATCAGATTGATGAGAATTATATTCTCGTACCACGCACGCTTTAATGTGCTTCTGAAAAAATTGGTGGATAATTGTCCGCGAAGCACGTCGGGTCTGTTTTTCTTAAGCCACGAAAGCACCAATGGGTGAAACGATTCCATACAGAATTTTCCCTTGTATGCGTCTAGATGCTCTGCCGTCATCCTTGTTGTCCTTTGCCAGTTTCCTTCGGATTTCACTTCAACAATTAACGGAACCTTTCCATCTATCACTTCAAGTGCTTCACTTAGCAAAGGGATTCTGTATTCCGTCTTAGCCAGCCTGTATTTCATTAATTCTTCGTAAGTACATTCATACAGCTTCTTATCAACACCGCACATCCGATACAGCGACTCATCATGAAACACCACAACTCTTCCATCTGCTGTTGTCTGCGTGTCAAGCTCTATACCATAGCCCATTTCAACAGCCCTTATAAATGCAGGAAGAGAATTCTCAGGTATTACAGCTTCCGTGTCAGTTTTCTCCAAAGATATCGTTTTATTCGCATCTACTGTATTTTTCTTATCAGTATTATTTGCTCCACCTAAACTATCATCTACCCACTCACCATCACCATTGTTAAACAGACCTCTATGTGCTATATACACTTTGGAGAAAAGGGTCATTTCTTCCTGCCGTCCGGTATTGGGTGCTATAAGAAACAAATATACTATTATCAGTAAGATTATAATTATTGCAATCAACATATGTACTTATCCTTTCAGAGATATTGTACATATTATATTTGCAACAGTCAATAAATATACCAATGACCAGTATAATACCAAATATAATATATTCATTTATAAAAATCATAAGATTGTGGTATGATTCTTAAGTTAAGTATCACAGATTGAGCAAAGAAAAAGAGCAATTGTTGATTATCTTCAATTGCTCAAGATGTGATT
>OMSZ01000166.1 GCA_900313855.1 uncultured Eubacteriales bacterium | reverse complement strand
TCGAGCAATCTTTTAGAGCATGAGATTGAACGTTATCTCAGAGTTCCTTTTTATATGCTTATTATACTGATCGTCGTTAACGGATTAGTATATGCGGTTGATCGCAGAAGCGGGTTTGTGGTTACCGGCGGAATGCTTTTATACCTCATGGTAACAATTATATTATATTATAAGAAACGGCCGCAGATAATGACGGATCTTATTTCATTTTCTTTTGCACATGGCTCGATACAAAGCGAGCTTATCAAGGAGCTGTCAATTCCTTATGCACTGGTTAATGACAACGGCCGTGTTTTGTGGTGCAACAAAGCATTCTATCAGGCGGTAAAGAGTGACAAACAGCATATGAGAAAGCATATTCAGAACATCTTTACGGATATTACGTTAGAGCTTCTTAAGATGGAGCCGGAGGATGAAGGCAGACGTACGGTTCACATTTATCAGGCGGAGAGGAATTACAGGGTTGATATCCGCAGGGTTTATGTCACAGAACTGCTTTCTAAGGATTTTACCGATAAGCTTCCCGAGGAATATCTTTTTGCTATATATCTTTATGATGAGACGGAGCTTATGGAGGCTGTTGAGGACAAGGAACGTATCAAGCTTGTTGCAGGTCAGATTTATATAGATAACTTTGAAGAGGTTATGGATTCGACTGAGGAGGTAAGACGTGCTCTGTTGGCCGCGCTCATTGACCGAAAGATTACGAAATATATGCAATCTGCAAGAGGTATTATCAAGAAGCTTGAGAAGGACAAATATATTTTCATGCTTCAGCAGCAGCAGTTGGAATTACTTCAGGAGAGCAAGTTCTCTCTGTTGGATGAGGTCAGAAGTATTAACATAGGTAATGAAACGCCGGTAACACTTTCGATAGCGGTCGGTGTTGATACGGAAAATGATGACTACACGGTAGCGTATGAATATTCGCATATGGCAATGGATATGGCGCTTGGGCGCGGAGGTGATCAGGCAGTCATCAAGAAGGGTGACAAGATCATTTACTATGGCGGCAAGACGCAGTCGGCTGAGAAGAACACGCGTGTTAAAGCACGTGTTAAGGCTCATGCGCTTAAGGAAATGCTTGCAAATAAGGATCAGGTGCTGATAATGGGTCACCGGAAGCCGGATATCGATTGTTTGGGTTCGGCGATAGGTATTTACAGACTTGCTATTAACATGGAAAAGAAGGCGCATATTGTTATCAATGAGGTCACAAGCTCTATACGTCCTGCTATGAATAATTATATGGGAAGCAGCGTTTATCCCGAGGATATGTTCTACAGCAGCGAGCAGGCGCTTGGCGCGATAGATCCGAATACAGTACTTATAGTTGTGGATGTCAACAGACCGAGCATTACAGAATGTCCGGAGCTTCTTGCGCATACCAAGAACGTAGTGGTTATTGACCATCACAGACAAAGCGGAGAGGTTATTGACAATGCGCTTCTCTCATATATTGAGCCGTATGCTTCATCAGCGTGTGAGATGGTTGCAGAGATACTTCAATACAGTATGGATAAACCGAAGCTGCGTCCGGCCGAGGCGGATGCGATGTATGCCGGTATGCTTGTGGATACAGATAATTTTGTTACAAAGACGGGAGTTAGAACCTTTGAAGCAGCTTCGTTCCTGCGTAAATGCGGTGCCGACATGATACGTGTAAGAAAGGCCTATAGGGTTGATCTTGACAACTTCAAACATGTGTCCGAGGGAGTCGGGAGAGCGGAGATATTCATGGACTGCTTTGCGATATCTGATGTTCCTGCAGATGACGGGGTTGACAGTCCAAATGTGGTTGCCGCTAAGGTGGCTAATGAACTTCTTGACGTAGAGAATGTGAGAGCTTCATTTGTTATGACTAAGATAGATAATCTTGTTTATGTAAGTGCACGTTCGATTGATGATATTAATGTTCAGGTTATCATGGAGAAGTTTGGCGGAGGCGGACATGGAACAGTTGCCGGTGTACAGCTTCCGGATACTACTGTTGAAGAGGTTAAGGAGCAGCTTAAGACTGTGCTTCGGCAGATGTGGGATGAGGGAGATTTCTGAGAATGAATAATAAGCGTCAATATAGTTTTGATTATTGATATATGGTCTTCTGCTTTGATGGGAAGGTGGAAGTGAAATCATCGGATGAGATAATAAGGAGGAATAAAGAATGGAAGTAATATTACTTGAGGATGTGAAGAATGTTGGAAAGAAGGGCGAGGTTGTCAAGGTTAATGACGGATATGCCCGTAATGTTATTATAAAGAAGAAGCTTGGATTAGAGGCAACAAGTAAGAATCTTAATGATCTTAAGCTGCGCAAAGCTAACGATGATAAGATTGCGGCTGAGAATCTTGAAGCAGCGAAAGAGCTTGCAAAGAAGATAGAGGCTTCTAAGATCAAGCTTGCTATTAAAATGGGCTCGGGTGGAAAGAGCTTCGGTTCTGTTTCATCTAAGGAGATTGCGGAAGAGGTTAAGAAGCAGCTTGATCTTGATGTCGATAAGAAGAAGGTTCTTTTGAAGGAGCCTATTAAGACAGCAGGTGAGTATGATGTTAATATCAAGCTACATACACAGGTTACGGCAACACTTAAAGTTATCGTTGAAGGTTTAGGATAATAATATGGATGAGAATGTATTACAGAAGAAGGCACTGCCAAACAGTCTTCAAATGGAGCAGGCTGTTATAGGCTCTATGCTTATGGACAGGGATGCGGTGGCTGAGGTTGCCGATCTGCTCACGAAAGAAGATTTTTACTATGCTCAGTATGGTATGCTTTATTCTGCTATAATTGAATTGTATAATGAGGGCAAACCTATCGATCTTGCAATAGTGAGCAATAAGCTTAAGGAGATGGGGGCGGCAGAGTCGGTAAGCAATCTAAGCTTTATCGGTGAGGTCCTTGAATCCGTTCAGTTTTCAAGTCATGCCGGAGAGTATGCAAAGATCGTACAGGACAAATCTGTTCTTCGCAAGATGATCAAATATGCTGAGAGTACGATGGCAAAGTGCTATGAATCCGATGATTCGGTCAATGATATCTTAGAGTTGTCGGAAAAGGATCTCTTTGATATAACCCAGAAAAGAAATACCGGTATGCAATTTGTCGATATGAAGGAAATTGCTCTTAATGTCTTGGATAACATTGAGGCTTCTGCTAAGAGAGGAAGTAAGGTTACGGGTGTTCCGACAGGGTTTAAGGATCTTGATGAAAAGCTTACGGGACTGCACGGCTCTGAATTGATACTTATTGCGGCAAGACCTGCAATGGGAAAGACAGCATTTGCATTAAATATTGCCCAGTATGCGGCTATGAAGGCTGATGTTCCGGTTGCGGTTTTTTCTTTGGAGATGAGCAAGGAACAGCTTGCTACACGTCTTATAGCAATGGATTCTATGGTGGATTCTCAGTCTATCAGAACAGGTCAGCTCCTGGATACTGACTGGGATAAGATCATGGAGTCGACTTATCGTGTCGGTGAGATGGAGATGTATATTGATGATACTCCGGGTATCAATATAGCAGAGCTTAGATCCAAATGTCGAAAGCTTAAGCAGACTAAGAATATAGGTCTGATAGTTATAGATTACTTGCAGCTTATGAATGCCGGCGGCAGAAGTGAATCGCGTCAGCAGGAAATATCAACTATCAGTCGTTCGTTAAAAAAGCTTGCGAGAGAATTGGATGTACCGGTTGTTGCGCTGTCGCAGCTTAACCGTGCGGTTGACAGTCGTGAGGATCACAAGCCTGTAATGTCGGATCTTCGTGAATCCGGCGCCATTGAGCAGGATGCTGATGTCATTATGTTCATTTATCGTGATGATTACTATAATAAAGAGGATTCCCCGAAACCGGGAATAGCTGATATAATCGTAGCCAAGCAGAGAAATGGTTCGACCGGACCGGTTGAGCTTACATGGATCGGCAAATACACCAAGTTTGCCAATAAGCTTGGTCCTCAGAAAAAGCAACCTGAGAATCTGTAAATAGAAGTTGTGTATCGAAGATATTTTAGTGTGATAATATCGGAAATGCAGACCTTCTTATCTGAGCAGAAGTATTAATGCAATAATGTTGAAAATGCAGGCCTTCCCATTATTAAGTGGAAGGTGGTGGCAATCTATGATCTGCCGATGGATTATGATGTACACACGAATACTCCTGCGTATTTTGTAATATGAAAATTCTTTCTCGTCTTCCGCTCCACATAGGTGCGGAAGTCTTTGTATCTGTCAAGCAGATACTGGTTCTGATTGCCGTGACAGGAAAGTATGTATTCTATTAACGGTTCGGCGGTATCTACTATCAGTTCATCTTCGTATATCTTTCTGGTTACGGAAGAGAAATATGGCGCAAGCAGTTCTGCTCCGTTATCAAGACCGAAGCGCTCGTACAATTTGTCTGCAGATAAAATTATTGAGCTGTTGAATTTCTGAACGAGTGTGGTTATCTCTTTCATATGCGCAGCGCCGTAGGTGCTGCAGATGAATGTGCCGCCGGGCTTTAATACTCTTCGGATCTCAGACAAAGCCTTTGAAAGATCATCACAGTAAAACAATAAATGGTTGGCGATTATAAGATCAAAGCAATCATCATCATAGGGTATATCATGACAGTCAAACGCGTGAAAATTCATATACAAAGAAGAGCCGGAATTAACCTTTGAACCAGCCTTGTCAAAGTACTTTGTGCTTGTGTCTTTTGTGCTTGTATCCTTTGTGTCGGTGAAATATATATGATCATTGTTGTTTAGTGATTTTTCAAGCTCTCTTTTTGTGTCTCTAAGCATACCCTCTGAAATGTCGTTAAGCGTTATGTTGATAGATCCGATAGGAAGTTTTTCGCGGTTTTCCCTCCATAAAGCGCCGCTTCCGCAGCCAAGTTCTAATATGTTCATTCCCGGGCGTATATCACACTGTTCATATATCCAAGGAAACCATCCCTGTTTGTTAACTGAATATAATTTGTGAAGTCTGATGCGGGCAGAGATATTAGAGGAATTCTCGTACTGGGTCTTTAAGGTATTCTCCATGTTGGTAAGATGGATAAGGTTAAGCATCTGGTTCCAGTCGATTTCCTGCTCGTGCTCTAACGCTTTGGTGGTATCCTCGATTGCCTTTTCAACAAGCTCCATCTGTTCTATACGATCCTTTACAAGCTTAAGCTGAAGCTTCAAAGAATTCTTAAGCATGCTGCGGTCAAGATCACCGATGGTTATTTGGCGTATATCATCCAAGGAGAAACCGAGATATTTGAGAAGAAGTATCTGCTGTAATTTCGCAAAATCCTCATCGGTATAGAAACGGGCTCCCGACTCGTTGACAAACGAGGGCTTTAAGATATTCTCTTTGTCGTAGTACCTGACGGTGCGGATGGTGATGTGTGCCATCTTCGCAAATTCGCCGGAGGTATAATAACCGGAAGGTTTCATGGTTTTCTCCTTGTGTTTTGGTGACATTTATATCTAAGATGGATTGCCCATCCGCTTCGTGGCGAAACATAAGCGGGGAGAGCAAACTTATCATAGGGTGTGGTTTATCCCTAATTTATGTGAACTACTCCGACTTATAGAAGTCGGAGCTTCCTGCTTCAACCACTACCGCGTTGGCTACGATGATACGTAACTCAATGTCTTACACAATGTCCACAGGCGTTTGAGTTTGGGCTATTCCATCCCTACTGTAATATTTAGTTTTAGGCTACTTCAGGCAGTAGCCGTAATCCTTCGTTTAGGATATTAATAGCAGCATTCTGGTCACGGCTTATAGTAAGACCGCAATCACATATCATTTTTCGGATGGCTAAATTCTTCATTTCGGGATGCAGGCTGCCGCAGCGATGACATATCTGTGATGACGGAAACCACTTGTCTACTTTTATGAGATACTTATTCTTGTCAGACAGCTTATATTTAAGCATAGACAAGAACATGCCATATCCGTTATCAAGAGTAGCTTTACCGTTACCAAAACCTTTATTAGACATACTTTTCATATTTAGAGATTCTACACATACAACATCATACTGATTGGCTATCTCAGTAGATATCTTGTGTAGGTTATCCAAACGCTGATTAGCTATATGTCTATGGATTTTGTTTACTTTACGAAGTTGCTTTATATAGTTGTTGGATTTTCCCTCATGCTTTTTAGATCCTTGCATACGGGATAACTTGCGTTGTACCTTGGCAAGCTTATCATGACTCTCACGATAGAATTTGTGATTAGTACCTACATTACCATTACTATCCACATATAAGCCGTCAGAAGCATAGTCTAATCCGATTGCATTGGTCTTATCAGCTACATAATGATTTATAGCATCCTCAAACTCAAAAAGTACGGAGATATAATATTTACCATCCGATTCCTGTGATACGGTAGCTGACTTGATAAGCCAGTTGTCATCAGAAATACGATGAATAACGGCTTTTACCTTTCCAATCTTGGGAAGTTTAATATATTTATTGTCTATGATAGCAACTGTACCTTTTTGATTGTTTGTAGTATAGGACTTACGGCTATGCTTGGCAGACTTGAATTTAGGAAAACCATTTTTCTTTTTGCAGGATTTGCTAAATGTATTACGGAATGCCTCCTGTAAGTCCATTTGCTTATTGGCAAGTGCAAGGCTATCTACTTCCCTAAGATATGGATAATCGTCTTTATACTTAGCAGGCGTGACAGTAGGAAACTTGCCCGTAGCCTTGTAGGCCTCAATTTTATCAGAAAGCATAAGATTGTAGACCTTACGGCAACAACCAAAGGTCTTCGCAAACATAACAGATTGTTCAGTTGTAGGATATACTCTGTACTTAATTGCCTTATTTGCCATCTTTCTTTCCTTGTGATTGAATGTATTGTTTAATGATATCTACCGTAGCACCGCCTGTGGTTAACAGACAAAAGCTCTGCGACCAGAACATCTCTTTCCAAAGAGATTTCCGTATTTGAGGATATTCTTTTTTGATAAGCCTACTGCTTGCAGATTTATAAGCATTGATAAATTTGCTTATTTCTGTATTGGGCTGTCCTCGAAATAGTATATGTACATGGTCTATATCGTGATTCCATTCCTCTAACGTTATGTTATAGGAAGGAGCTATCTTCTCAAATATCTCTTTGAGACGGTTTGAGATTTTATCATCTATCACTTTATTACGGTATTTAATGCACATAATAAGGTGATAATGAAGCATGAATACCGAGT
>OMSZ01000246.1 GCA_900313855.1 uncultured Eubacteriales bacterium | reverse complement strand
TACCCTTGCATCTAATAATCCGGAAAGCATATCGTAATAGTACTTCTCCGGTATATTGATATTGAAATCCACCGTGCCATCCTTAAGATCAATATTTGCAATAGTTGAAGCGCTGATATATTCACTCTCGGGTTTTACGGTATCATAGACATTCTTCATATTTGTCACATCCAAAAGCACCTGTTTGGCATAATCAAGCAGTGCCAGCTTTATCGGATTATCCATTTCTAATGTCTCTGCCCATTTTGGTATGTAAAATCTTATTCTGCTGATCGGGAACTCAAGAAGGATATTTTTTAGTATTTCAATAATATCCTTGCTTTTTAACTGGTCGCAATTAACCGGAAGTACTTTTACTCCGTATTTCTCCGTCATTTTTTCAGCAAGCTCTATCACATCCGGACTTCCGGGTCTTACACTGTTCAGCACAACAATAAACGGTTTGCCTAAAGCTTTCATCTCATCAATTATCTCGCTCTCGGCAGGTATAAATGATTCTCTATCAATCTCACCAAACGACCCGTCACCGGTCATTATTATTCCGATGGTTGCATGGTCTGTCATAACCTTCTTAGTGCCAATATGCGCAGCCTTTGTAAATGGGATCTCATAATCATACCACGGAGTTTTTACAAGACGTTCTTTTTCTTCTTCAAGATGCCCGGTAGCTCCTTCAACCATGTATCCTACACAGTCAACAAGACGAACCTTGATATCCGTTTCATCATTTAAGGATATATCAGCGGCTTCCTTCGGTATGAACTTCGGTTCTGTTGTAGTTATCGTTCTCCCTGACCCGCTCTGCGGCAGTTCATCAATAGTTCTGTTCTTTTCAGCCCCTTCATCAAGCTTTGGCAGCACCAATGTCTCCATAAAACGTTTAATAAATGTGGATTTCCCGGTTCTTACCGGTCCTACCACTCCTATGTACATTTCACCGCCTGTTCGGTCCTTTATATCTGAATATACGTCAAACTGCTCCCTCATGTTATCCTCCTTTAAAATAATGTTCATAATTATCCTAAAAAGAATATATGCGGGAGCAGTATATAATATTCATATATTAATTTTTAATCTAATTCCAGTCAAGGTTCTCGGATTCCTTTGTTCTGTTACGCATAAGAAGTGCCGTACCGGCTTCCTTTGCGCTCATGCCATTGAAAAGCACTTCATTGACCGCTTCAACAATCGGCATTGAGACATTGTATTTCTTTCCAAGTTCAAATGCTGCCTTTGCGGAATACACACCCTCAACAACCATTTTAACCTCATCCATTGCTTCCTGGTATGTCTTGCCCTGTCCGATAAGAAAACCGGCATTACGGTTTCTTGAATGCTTAGAGGTACAGGTAACAATAAGATCACCTATTCCGGAAAGTCCTGCAACAGTCTCAATATTACCACCCATAGCTATAACGAGCCTGCTCATCTCTGCGATTCCTCTTGTCATTAACGCAGCCTTTGTATTATCACCATAACCAAGACCGTCAACTATACCTGCCGCAAGAGCAATAACATTCTTAAGTGATCCGCCAAGCTCTATTCCTATAACATCAGGGCTGGTATAAACCCTGAAATAATCATTCATAAATGTATCCTGAATATAATCAGCAACCTCTTTATCCTTTGAGCCTGCAACTATTGTTGTAGGGATCTTTCTTCCAACCTCTTCTGCATGACTTGGGCCTGAAAGTATACCCGTTCTAGCCTGTGGACATTCCTCGTTGATTATCTGTGTCATAGTTTTATATGTCTTATCCTCAATACCCTTAGCCACATCAACCACTATTGTTCCCTCTTTGATATAAGGTGAAGCAGATTTCATAGTTGAACGAACAAATGGAGAAGGCACGGCACAGACTATAAGATCTGCATCCTTTAATGCCGTTTCAATATTGTTGGTAAATTCTATCGTGCTTGGCACCATAACTCCGGGAAGCTTATCGCGATGCTCCCTGTAATCCTTTAACATAAGTACTTCTTCGGGATCAATTGACCATACTGTAACATTATGTCCGTTACCGCAAAGCAAGATAGACAAAGCAGTTCCCCAGCTTCCGGCTCCTAATATTCCGATATTCTTCATAACTAATACCTCCAAATCTATTTACTGCTGTTTGAAAAAATCTTATTCTCTTCACCATTTTTAAGTCTTATTATATTTGCCTTATGCCTATAAAATGCAAGACAACCAAAAAGGAATATCAGCACATAGCTTTCTATCAGTTCATTACCCGAAAATTCCATTCCTGTTATCGGCTCTTTAATCAGTCCCAATAAACCGAGACACAAAAATGACAGAAAGAATAGAGTTACAACTATTAACGAGCCTAAAGATACATATCTGGTAAGAACAACGGTGATAATAAATGATAACAGACAGATCACCATTATTCTCCAATCTAATACGCCAAAAATAATACCAGCCGTAGCCGCTATTCCTTTTCCACCCTTAAAATTCATATAAAACGGATAATTATGACCTATCACTACGCCAAAACCTGCCCACAAAACCATAGGATATATTATGTCTGGAAAGAAAGATATTCCGATATATCTTGCTATAAGACAGGCAACTGCAGCCTTCAAAAAATCACCAAGCAAAACTATGATCCCGGCTTTTTTGCCAAGAACCCTAAGCGCATTGGTAGTTCCGGCATTACCGCTTCCATATTCTCTAATATCAATACCATGTAATTTACCATAAATATATGATGTCTGTATAAGGCCTAGTAGATATCCCATCAACAGACAAATTAATCTAATCGCTATTTCCATCAGTAGTCGTTGACCTTTCGTTATAACATTATTCCTTATCTTTTCTTTCTCTAATGATAAAGTGCAAAGGCGTACCTCTAAAGCCAAAGGCTTCTCTTATCCTGTTCTCTATATATCTTGTATAAGAGAAATGCGTAAGACTCTTATCATTAACAAATATAACAAATGTTGGCGGTTTGACCGAAACCTCTGTCATGTAATAAATACGAAGCTTTCTACCCTTGTCTGAAGGCGGCTCCTGCAATGCAACAGCCTCGGTAAGTATTTCATTTAACACGCCAGTGCTTACTCTAAGCGCATGATTATCAATTACGACATCGATCATCTCAAATAGCTTTGGAAGTCTCTGTCCCGTCTTAGCCGAAATAAATATTATCTCAGCATAAGGCATAAATGAAAGTATCCTTCTTATGTCTTCACTGAATTTGTAAACACTCTTATCGTCCTTATCCGGAAGAATATCCCATTTATTAACAGCTATTATCATGCCCTTACCACGTTCATGCGCAATACCGGCTATCTTGGCATCCTGCTCCGTCACGCCCTCTGTAGCGTCAATAACAAGAACGCAGACATCTGCACGCTCAACTGCGGTAACAGTTCTAATAACCGAATACCTTTCAAGCTCTTCCTTAACCTTGCTCTTTCTTCTAAGTCCCGCAGTATCTATAAATATATATTCCTTATCATCTCTCTTAACTACTGTATCGATCGCATCTCTTGTTGTTCCGGCAATATC
>OMSZ01000037.1 GCA_900313855.1 uncultured Eubacteriales bacterium | reverse complement strand
TGATTCCGTAAGACCCTTTGTAACTCACAGAATATTGGAAGAAAATATCAAATATGCGAAGGAATTCGGGGCATGCGATACTGTGATCCCGGCTACGGATACTATAGTTGAGAGTAAAAATAATGAGCTTATTTCGTCTATTCCTGACCGATCTACCATGTATCAGGGGCAGACTCCGCAGTCATTTAAAGCTGTTCAGCTTCGTGAGCTCTATGAGGGACTTAGTGAGGAAGAGAAAAAGATCCTTACGGATGCCTGCAAGATCATGGTAATAAAGGGAGAAAAGGTTCACCTTGTAGAAGGCGAGGTTTCTAATATCAAGATAACATATCCGTATGATCTTCGTGTTGCGGAATCACTGCTTGGAGCATAATGATTAACGGAATAATAGTATAATAATATCTTAATTGCAGTTTTTTATTGTTGATGGTAACATTTACCGGTTATCGCATAAAGTAATATATTTTTAATTGCTTTTGCAGTGTTAATATAAACAGGAGGCATATTGTATGTTAAGTGCTGTATATCAGTTGAAGCGTCCGAGACAGTTTGAATTAGTATATAAAGATATCACATTAGATAATGAGCATGTGATCGTAAGACCGACGCATTTATCTATATGTAATGCGGATCAGAGATATTATCAGGGAATAAGACCACAGGAGGTTTTGAAAAAGAAGCTTCCGATGGCGCTTATTCATGAGGCGATAGGAAGGGTTGTGTACGATCCGACAGGAACGTTTTCTGTTGGAGATCATGTGGTAATGATCCCTAATCTTCCGTGTGAGGAGGATCCTGTAATAGCGGAGAATTATCTTAGAAGTTCTAAGTTTCGTGCAAGTGGAACAGATGGTTTCCTTCAGGAATATGTTCAGACCACAAAGGACAGATTGGTGCTGCTGCCTAACGATATCAATTATACTGTGGCTGCATTTTCTGAACTTGTGAGTGTAAGTATGCATTCCATCTCAAGATTTATGAAGACGGCTCATGAGAGAAGAGATCGTATAGGAGTATGGGGAGACGGTAACCTTGGTTATATAACCTCGCTGCTTTTAAAAACTCTTTATCCTGAGATAGAGGTGTACGTTTTCGGTAAGAATGAATCAAAGCTTCAGGATTTCACATTTGCTGATGGAATATATCAGATCAGCCAGATCCCTGAGGATTTTTGTATGGATCACGCCTTTGAGTGTGTTGGAGGTGGTGGAGCCCACAAGGCAATTAACCAGATAATAGATTACATTAAGCCGGAGGGAACGATAGGAATTCTCGGAGTATCAGAAGAGCTTGCGCCGATCAATACGAGAATGGTTTTGGAAAAAGGATTAAGGATAATCGGAAGCAGTAGAAGTGGCAGAGTGGATTTTGTCAATCTTGTAGAGCTTTATAAGGAAAAGCCGGAGGTTGTTGACTATCTCGAAAATATTGTCGGTGAACAGATTGTTATCAGAGAGATCAGGGATATCGCAAGAGCCTTTGAAAAGGATAGTCATAAGCTTATCGGAAAGACTGTAATGATCTGGGAAAAATAAGCTTGCTAAGAGGGTATATTTGTTTATGAAGGATATTCAGGTTTCGGTTATTGTTCCGGTATATAATTGCGTGAAATATATAGAGAAAGCATTGTCGTCTGTATTAAAACAGGGGACAATCTGGGAATGTATTATAGTAGATGACTGTTCTACTGATGGAACGGATAAGGCTATATCGGAATTTCTTAAAGATGAACGGTTTAAGTATGTAAGAAATGAAAAGAATATGGGAGTGGCTGCCGGAAGAAATCTCGGAGTTTCAATGGCTTTGGGCAAATATATCGCTTTTCTTGACGGTGACGATTACTGGACTGATGATAAGCTTGAAAAACAGTTTAAGCTTATGGAGGATAAGAATGCCGTGCTTAGCTCGACAGGCAGAGAGCTTATGGACGAAGACGGAAGGCTTACCGGAAAGATAATAGGTATTCCGCAGGAGATAACATATAGAAAGCTTATTAAAGGAAATGTTATCAATACTTCGGGAGCAATGGTAAGGCGTGATGTGGCGCTTAAGTTTCCGATGACAGAGGATCATTTACATGAGGATTATATTATGTGGCTGTCAATTCTTAAGGAATATGATAAAGCCTTTGGCATAAATGAACCTCTTTTGAAATATCGTATAGTAAAGGGATCAAAATCCGCCAACAAATTCAAATCTGCCGGTATGACCTATGGAGTATACAGATATGTTGGCATGGGAAGGCTTAAGGCGTTTTACTGTTTTTGCAATTACGCGGTCAGAGGGCTGCTAAAATATATGTAGTTTTATCTATATTCCGGTCTTAAGAAATTCATAAGAAAATCATTGTTTTGCCGTATTGTAAAATTTTGATCGCGGTGTTATAATAATGCTGTTTTTTACTTTGTGGGAAACTTCTTGTATATAAATCTTTTAGGAGGATATATTATGTGTGGTATCGTCGGATACATTGGTAATGAGCAGGCAGCTCCGATCCTGCTTGACGGTTTAGCGAAGTTAGAGTATAGAGGTTACGATTCTGCAGGACTTGCAGTATATGGTGATAAGGAAATAGAGGTTGTCAAAGCAAAGGGAAGGCTTCAGGCACTAAGAGATCTGACCGGAGATGGCAAATCATTAAAAGGAACTTTAGGTATCGGGCATACCAGATGGGCAACACATGGTGAGCCATCTGTTAGTAATGCACATCCTCATTATAATAAGGACAAATCTATTGCGGTTGTTCATAACGGAATAATCGAGAACTATCAGCCGCTTAAGGAGAAGCTTATTGCAAAGGGATACAGCTTCAAATCAGAGACAGATACAGAGGTGATTGCTCATTATCTTGATTATTATTATAATGGTGATCCGGTTGTGGCTATTGAGAAGGTTATGCACAGAGTGCAGGGCTCATATGCGCTTGGTATAATCTTTAAGGATTTTCCCGATAAGATGTTTGCGGTTCGTAAGGATTCACCTCTTGTTGTCGGACAGACAGATAACGGTAATTTCATAGCATCAGACGTGCCGGCAATTCTCAAATATACAAGAGAAGTATATTTTATAGAGAACAGAGAGATATGTGAGCTTACAAGAGAGGGAATAACCTTCTATAATGAAGATTTAGATGAGATTAAGAAAGAAACAAAGACTATTGAATGGGATATTGAGGCAGCCGAGAAGGGTGGCTATGAGCATTTTATGCTCAAAGAGATTTATGAGCAGCCCAAGGCAGTTCTTGATACGATAAGTCCAAGGCTTAAGGGTGATAAGGTTGTAATAGAGGAGCTTGGACTTTCTGAAGAGGATATAAAAAAGCTTAAGAGAATATATATAATAGGCTGTGGTTCAGCATATCATGTAGGCGTTAACGGAAAGTATATTATTGAAAAGCTTACAAGAATCCCGGTAGAGGTTGACCTTGCATCTGAATTCAGATACAGGAATCCTATAATTGAACCGGATTCAATGACTATTATAATTAGTCAGTCAGGAGAGACAGCAGATTCTCTTGCTGCCCTTAGAATGGCTCAGGAGCTGGGATCTAAGGTGTTGGGTATAGTTAATGTTGTGGGATCAACGATCGCAAGAGAGGCAGACAATGTAATGTATACTCATGCAGGACCTGAGATTTCGGTGGCTACTACTAAAGCATACAGTGCGCAGTTGGTTTCACTTTATCTTCTTGCAATGCTGTTTGGTGATGTAAGAGAAACCATTAGCAAGGAAGATCTTAGTGAAATGGTTGAGGAGCTTAAGAAGCTTCCTGATAAGATCCTTGAGATCCTTGGAGATAAAGAGAGAATTCAGTGGTTTGCAAGCAAGTATGCCAATGCTAAGGATGTATTCTTCTTAGGAAGAGGATGTGACTACGCAACATCCTTAGAGGGATCGTTAAAGCTTAAGGAAATCTCATATATTCATTCAGAAGCTTACGCGGCAGGTGAATTAAAGCATGGCACTATTTCCCTTATTGAGGATGGAGTGCTGGTGGTTTCTGTTGTTACCCAGCCGGATCTGTATGAGAAAATGATAAGTAATATAGTAGAGGTAAGGACCAGAGGAGGCTATATATTTACCTTGACTAATAGAGGTAATTTTGTCATGGAGGATACGGCTGACTTTACTGTATATATTCCGAATACTCATCCATGCTTTGCACCTTCGCTTGCAGTTGTGCCTTTACAGCTGTTTGGATATTATGTTTCGGTAGCAAAGGGCTTAGATGTTGATAAACCGAGAAATCTGGCAAAGTCGGTTACTGTAGAATAGTTCGGTATAACAACAGGAGGAATAAGATTAAATGAAAAAAACACGGAAAAAGAAAAATAAAAAGCTTGGTTTGATCCTTTTGGTAGAAGTATTAGTGCTGGTAGCGTTGATAGTCGGCTTTGCATGGTACTATGTTAACAGCAAATTAGATAAGATAGTAGACACTGAAGCAGAAGAACAGAGTGAGAATATTGATGTCAGTGATGCAGTAACAGACGTGATGGCTGATAAATATAAAACGATTGCTCTTTTCGGTCTCGATGCCAGAGAAGGTGGAGATATGAATAAGGCCGGAACTGCACACAGTGATGCGATAATTATTGCAAGTATCAATAATGAAACAAAGGAAGTTAAGCTTGCGTCTGTCTACAGGGACTGTTTTTTAGAGATAGCAAAGGATGGGGCCGGTACACAGAAGGTTACACATGCTTATATCTTAGGAGGACCAACATGTTCTGTTGAAACGCTTAACAAGAATCTTGATCTTAATATTACGGATTATGTTTCTGTAGATTTTACTGCACTTACCAAAGCGATAGACGCACTAGGCGGAGTTACGATTAATGTCAAGGAAAAGGAACTTAATAATCTTAATCATAATATTGAGGAGCAGGTTCAGGTTACCGGAATAGCTTCGGATGGAGTATGGTCTGCAGGAGAGCAGACACTTAATGGTACTCAGGCAACGGCTTATGCAAGAATCCGTAAAGTTGGTAACGGAGATTTCGAGCGTACGCAGAGACAGAGGGCAGTGGTAACTGCTATGGTCAAAAAAGCAAAGCAGTCTGATCTTTCCACAATTAATAATTTACTTGATGAAATTATTCCTTTAGTTGCAACTAATATGTCAAAGAGTGAGATATTATCACTTGCAAAGAATACATTTAGTTATGAACTGGCGGATAATATAGGTTTCCCTCTTTCTAATACTACACCTACGTTAGGTAAACAGAAGGGAAGCGTTGTTGTTCCGGCAGATCTTCTTAGCAATGTTAAGCATCTTCATGGTTTTCTATATCCCGAGGATACAGAATACACACCGTCTGATGAAGTGCAGAGGATCAGCGCTGCGATAACTAATGAGACCGGTGTATATGATATGTTTACGGAGGAAAAGAGTACGGAGGAGCCGACTCAAACCAATTCAGGTAATTAAATAGAATTTTTTAACAGGAAAATGTAATGCTTAGGGAGCTTTGTTGATTAGATAGATATGTATTTAATGGATGAAGTTCCCTTTTTTCACAGGAGGATTGTTATGAGAAAAAGGATAGCAGGTTGCTTGATCGGAATAGTGTTTGGTGCTATGGCTGTAGCTTCGGTTTCGGTAAAAACCATGGCATTAGGGACGGATATTATTGATGAGGATAATATGCAGCTTATTCAAAATGGAGATTTTGTAGTTCCGTCTAATGATTATTCCTTTGATGATGAAGATATGATCGCTTATCTTGATGGTGAGGAGAGTGCTGATAACGAACAGCAGCTTGCTACGCAGGCGGCCAGAGCAGATGATAATGCTACACTTCCGGAAAGAAAAGAGGCCTGTGCTAAGGTGTTATATACTGCAATGAAGAAATATGATGAAAGCGTGAATGTAGCAGAGTTTGCACTTACTAAGGAAGAATTCAAAGCAACGATTTCAGATCTTATTAACAGTAATCCGGAATTATTTTATATCGGACAGGCCTATGGTGTTAAGTCTTTCTATCTTACGGGAAACTCGGGAACCCAGATCGTTAAAGAATGTATGGGCTTTTATGAGTGCCAGAGTCCTATCAGAGAAAAGAGAACGGTGGGAGATACGGTTAAAGAGGTTACGGTAGGTTATACGGATATTGACATTAATATGATCAATTCGCAAAAGGAGATGCTTGAAAGCAGAAAAAAGGCAATTATTCAGAAACTCATATACAGTGGGATGACTGATGTGGAAAAGGCTTTGGTCATACATGATTATCTTGCTCTTCATATCAAGTATGATTATAAGGCTTATCTTGATAACAAAGAAAAAGGGACTAATGTATATGATGAGCCTGACTATGACATTTATGGCGCATTGATAGACGGTAAGGCAGTATGTCAGGGATATACGCTTGCGTATAAATATCTTTTAGAAGCAGCGGGAGTTGATAATGTAGGCTTTGCTTCTAACACAACTCATATATGGAATACGATTTCTATAGGAGAAGATAATTATTATGTGGATTGTACCTGGGATGATCCTAGCTGGGATACATTGGGAAATGTAAAGCATAAATATCTTTTAAAGGGCGGTAGTGATTTCACAGGGCATGGAACGATTGAAAAAAGTGACAGGGAATGCAACGGTACTGAATTTTCCGGTTGTTTTTGGGATGAAGTTAACAGCGGAATATTCTATAACGGGAGTAAGTTTTATTATATTAATAAGTCGGGTGAATTATGTGTAAAAAAGGCGATTGATGATACTCCTTATGAGGTGATAGATCTTTCTTTAAAGGAGGATGAATACTGGAATTTTGTTAATGCTGCCAAACTTGTTCTTGGTGATAACTATGCTGTATATCATGATAAGAAGAATATTTATGTATATGACTGTAAGCATGATGAAAAGAAGATACTTTTTACTCCGGAGATAGATGAAAATGAGTATATATATGGAATATCATCTGAGGATAATGTTTTGCAGTTCGGAACAAGGGATAAGACTTCAAACGGCATTTCCGAGCAGAAAATATATACATACAATCTTCCGCAGGATCCGTTTAATATACCTATTGAAAAGATTTCAATAACAGGTCCTGATACATTACATATAAGTATGTCGGACGGAAAGTATAATTATGAAAAGGGGAATCTTAAAGCGGTCATTTCTCCATCGGATGCCACTAATCAGAAGATACGATCATGGGTCAGCAGTGACACCGGTATCTTAACGGTTGACCTTAATGGTATGATCAAAGCGGTTTCTCCAGGTGAGGTCAAGGTTACTGTAACAACCATGGAGGGACCTAAGGCTGAAAAGACTGTAAAGGTTGTTTATGATGGGGATATAGCAGGTAATGATGGTACGGTTCTTCACTATGAAAACGGAGTTCTCAAAAAGGATACCTTCTATATTGAAAATGGTAAAAAATATTATCTGGGAAGTGACGGAAAACCGGTCAAAGGTTTTATGGATATAGGAAATGACAACTATTACTTTGATGATAAAGGCGTGATGCTTACCGGGTGGCAGACAATAGGCGGAGACAGATATTATTTTAACAGCAGCGGAGTAATGCAGAAGGGATGTTTCTTGGATTATAGCGGCAGCAGATATTATTTGGATGCCAATGGTAAAATGGTCACAGGTCTTGTTCTTATAAATGTCAATAAGTATCTGTTTAACAGTGATGGTGTAATGCTTACCGGGTGGCAAAATATATCGGGGTCGGGAAAACACTACTTTAACAGTAAAGGCGTGATGCTTACCGGCTGGCAGACTATAGATGGTAAAACGTATTATTTTAACAGCGATGGAGTAATGCTTACCGGCTGGCAGACTATAGATGGCAATACATACTACTTTGATGAAAACGGAGTCTGGCTTACTGTAGGCTGGCAGACTATAAATGGAAATAAGTACTATTTCAACATGCAGGGAGTTCCGGTTAAAGGCTGGAATACAATTTCCGGAAAGAAATATTATTTTAATAAAAATGGAATTATGTTAACCGGATGGAGAAAAATTAATAATAAAAAATACTTCTTTAATAAAAAGGGAGTAATGCACACAGGATGGAAAACCATCAAAAAGAAGAAGTACTATTTCAGTAAAAAAGGAGTAATGCAGACGGGCTGGAAAACCATCAAAAAGAAAAAATATTATTTTAACAAAAAAGGAGTAATGCAGACAGGATGGCAGACGATAAATGGCCGAAAATATTATTTTAATGATAAAGGAATAATGCTTAGCGGGCTTCAGACCATTAAGGGAATATCTTATTATTTTGCCGGCGACGGACATTTTGTAAGCTAAAAGTTCTGTTAATAGTAACAGTTAAAACGCTCCGCGGGATGCGCACGGATTCGAATAGGAAGTGAGTCTGCTAAAGCAGACCCGAATCCGGCGCGCAAGACTCGC
>OMSZ01000233.1 GCA_900313855.1 uncultured Eubacteriales bacterium | reverse complement strand
CCGGCAGGTGATGAAGCACTGGTTGTGGAATTTGGAAGAATAATAGACGATGGCATTAACAGGCAGGTCCATGCATTGGCAGAGTATGTAAGAAATGAAAAAATATATGGCGTCAGGGAGCTGCTGCCGACATTCCGCAGCCTTATGATCTTTTATGATAATGAGCTTATATCATACGGAAAGCTTATAAAAAGAATAAAGCATTTTAAGAATGATGGGACTGATGCTTTAAATGAGGAGAAAAAGATATTATGTGTACCTTGCTGCTACGGAGGAGATAAAGGACCGGATCTTGATTATATGTCAATAAAGACAGGAATAAGCAGCGAGGAGATCATTTCTATACATTCAGCTGTTGATTATAAGATATATATGCTTGGATTTCTGCCGGGATTTACATATCTTGGAGGGTTGGACGAGAGAATACATATGCCGCGGCTTGAAACACCGAGAACCAGCATACCGGCAGGCTCTGTAGGTATTGGTGGAAATCAGACCGGAGTATATCCTGTAGAATCTCCCGGTGGCTGGTGGCTGATAGGGCAAACACCGCTGGAATTTTATAACCCGGCGCGAAAAAAACCTGTGCTATGCAATGCAGGAGAATATATAAGATTTGTCCGGATTAATGAAACTGATTATGAACTTATAAAAAGAGATGTTGAAAACGGAAAGTATCGACCAAGATATGTATGTGATTAAGGAAAGGTGAACGATATGAAAATGTATATTACAAAGTCCGGGTCACTTACAACAGTTCAGGATGAAGGAAGATTCGGGTATATGGAATATGGTATCAGTGAATCCGGAGCTATGGACAGGGTTTCATATAACGAAGCAAATAAGCTTATCGGAAACATGAATGGTGAGGCTGCTTTGGAATTCACCTTGATGGGATCGGATATATTATTTGACGCAGATACAATAATTGCATATATGGGTGCTGAAATGAATGCGCGGATAGATGATGTACCGATAGAGCGCGGAAAGGCGTACAGGATAAAAGAAGGGCAGAAGCTTATGTTTGGATTTGCTGAGGAAGGAATAAGATCTTATCTAGCTGTTGCAGGAGGAATAGATGTTCCCGTTGTAATGGGAAGCAGATCAACAAATTTAAAATGCAGGCTTGGAGGCTACTATGGACGAAAGCTGGTTGCGGGCGATGAAATGTTGATCGGGGAATTCGATATTAAGGAACGTGAACAGTTGGTCAATAACAGTATTAATGTTAAGGAATATCCTCATAATATCCGGGTAAGAGCCATTAAAGGACCTCAGGATGATTATTATACAGAAGCAGGCTTGAATGCATTTTTTAATACGCCATATACAGTTTCTGTTGATAGTGACAGAATGGGAATTCGTTTAAAGGGTGAGAGTATTGAAAGTAAAAACGGTATGGATATTGTCTCGGATGGTATTACTTTTGGATCGGTTCAGGTAACCTCTTCAGGCTTACCGATCATTCTTATGGCAGATCACCAGACGACCGGAGGCTACGCAAAGATTGCTACCGTGGTAAAGGATGACCTTCAATATCTGGCGCAGGCAAGACCCGGTGATACCGTATCCTTTGAATGTGTAAGCATTAATGATATGAAAAAAGGCTTTTGGAAAAAGTTTTTTGACGGTAATAAAAAGGAGGGTGCCTTGTGATGATAGATGCAAATGATATGAAGGATAAAGAAAAGGTTATGATACCGGAATCATATGGGGACAAAGAAAGTGCTTTTGATTATTCAGATGCTTCGCCTGAATATGTAAGGAAATTGATAAGAGATGGAATAATCACGGGACAGACTAGTGGAATGTGCAGTGGATATGCGCAGGCAAATCTGGTCGTTCTTCCTAAAAAGGATGCATTTGATTTTCTTCTGTTTTCAATAAAAAATCAGAAATCCTGTCCTCTTCTTGAGGTTACGGATGCCGGAAACAGATATCTGTCGGAGATAGCAAAGGATGCGGATATAACAAAGGATATTCCTAAATACAGGATATATGAAAAAGGAGAGCTTATTGGTGAATATACCGAAGTATCAAAATACTGGAGGGAGGATCTGGTAGCATTTCTTATAGGCTGCAGCTTCTCGTTTGAAAGCGAGATGCAAAGTGCTGATATTCCCGTAAGGCAGATTGAAGAGAATTGTAACGTCCCGATGTATAAGACAAATATTCCGTGCAAAAGCGCCGGAATATTTCATGGAAACATGGTTGTCAGTATGAGACCTATACCACATGAGCTTGTTCCCAAAACAGTCCTTGTAACAGGTGCGATGCCAAAGGTACATGGAGCACCCGTTCATATAGGATTTCCTGAGGTTATTGGAATTAAATCACTCGATAATCCGGATTTTGGAGATGCTGTGACGATCAAAGAGGGTGAGGTGCCGGTATTCTGGCCATGTGGAGTAACACCACAATCTGTTGTAATGTCATCAAAGCCGGATTTTTGCATTACGCATTCTCCGGGACATATGTTAATTACTGATGTTAAAAATGTAAATTTGAAGTACTGATACAATTAATGATTGGTTAATCGTAAATGTTTGGTTGTATATCATTTTGATAAATTTAACTATTTTAAATTGATCACACATAGAAAAAATACATGAGTTTGGAGATGATAACGATGAAGGTAGATTTGAATGCTGATATAGGTGAGAGTTTTGGTAATTATAAATGCGGACTTGATGATGAGGTTATTCCGTTCATATCATCTGCTAATATTGCATGTGGCTTTCATGCTGCAGATCCGATAGTGATGGACAGAACGGTAAGTCTTGCAAAGGAATATAATGTTTCGGTAGGAGCGCATCCGGGTTTTCCGGATCTTAGCGGGTTTGGCAGAAGAAAAATGGCGGTTACTCCAAAAGAGTTAAAGGCAATGGTCCAATATCAGATAGGTGCATTATATGCATTTTGCAAGGCTCATGGAATACGGCTTTCCCATGTCAAGCCACACGGAGCAATGTACAATATGGCGGCAAAGGATAAAGACCTGGCCAGTGCTATTGCGGAAGGGATATATGAGATTGACCGGGGGCTTATATTACTTGGTCTTTCCGGCAGCATGTTGATCGAGGCTGCAAAGGAAACCGGACTTTTAGCAGCTTCTGAGGTGTTTGCGGACAGAGCTTACAATGATGACGGATCGTTAGTTGACAGAAGTAAGCCCGGAGCCGTTATTACTGATGAAGACTTAGCGATAGAAAGGGTTATAGAGATTGTAAAGAATGGTACGGTAAGCTCAATAACAGGAAAGAAGATTACTGTTAAAGCTGATTCAGTCTGTCTTCACGGAGATGGGATTAAGGCTGTTGAGTTTGCAAAGAAAATAAATGCCGCACTTAATTCAGAGGGCAT
>OMSZ01000173.1 GCA_900313855.1 uncultured Eubacteriales bacterium | reverse complement strand
TTATTCCATTTATCAATCATATATTGGTTCATTTCCGCGACACTCGAAAAACCGCGATTATCCATACGCTCATTCATCTTCTCATGGAAAAAATGACAGTCTGCAATATAATATCTCACTACATTACCTCTCTTTACCGTTGCCCTGCTCACTCCATTGGGTATTTCATGCCCCACTGTTCCCTTATCTGATCTAACAGTCTCATAACCCTTAATGTCTCTGCGTGGGGCATCTCTTCACACTCAATCTCTCCCGACATTAGAGCACGTCTGCAGGAAAGAACTTCATATTCATAACCGTTTATCTGCTCAGGCACTTCGTAGGTATCTATAAGTTCATGCTCACGATTATACACCTCTATACCCTCACAGTTGTTAATATTCTTAACCTCTATATAACCTTCCTCACAGTAAATGATTCCTCTCCGGTCAGTGGGTGTCATCATGGTGCTGTGGAGCACTGCCATACCACCACCTCTGAAGAACAGAGTGACGCTATTAGTCTGGTCAACACCTTTATCCGACATCACGGCACAGCTTACTACCCTTGCGATATCCTGTTCAAACACCATCATTGCAAAATTGATCGGATAGACTCCCACATCAAGAAGTGCTCCCCCCGCAAGGGAAGGTTCTACAAGTCTTTCCTTATCCTGAAGATAATATCCGAGATTGGCAGTTAAAGAAACCGGTTTTCCAACGATTCTCTTTGAGATAATCTCATTTATAATTGTGCGGCTTGGCATGAATCTGGTCCATATGGCCTCTACCAGCAAAAGTCCTTTCTCCTTTGCGAGATTTATCAATTCCTCTGCCTGAGCTGCATTTATTGTAAATGCTTTCTCCACCAGTACATGCTTACCATGTTCCAAACACAGCTTTGCATGCTCATAGTGAAGTGAGTGGGGAGAAGCTATATACACAAGTTCCACCCCGGGATCATTTACCATCTCCTCATAGGAACCATATGCCTTTGAAAATCCCCATTTATCCGCAAATTCTTTGGCTCTTTCAAGATTCCTGGAAGCAACACTGTGACATTTGATTCCATATTCCTCTGAAAGTCCTGTCACCGCCGCCGCCATGCTTGCCGCAATACTACCCGGCGCTAATATAGAAAAATTCATGTTATATACCATCCTTTCAAAACCTCAATATATTCGTTCTCTGTTGAACGCTCGCCAACACTTTTTACATAAATGCAGTTTCTTCAAAGATACATTCACACTCTGTTCTCAATTATCTGCCTTAGACTTTTTTAACTCCACCACAACTATCTCCGGATAATTGTTGATTCTTACGGGTGCCAGACTATTGCCAAGCCCCCTGCTAATGACCATAGTTGTATCTCCGAACTCATGCATACCTTCATATAATTCCGGAAAGAATTCAAAATCCGGCGATATCAGACCACCCTTTCCGGGAATTATGATCTGCCCTCCATGATAATGTCCTGTGAACACCATATCCATCCCGCAATTCTGATATACATTATGAAATGAAGGCTCATGAGCAAGCATTATCTTGAAGCGGTTGTCATCCCTATAGCTACCGTCCCTCTCTGTGCCATTGTTCCCAACAGGATATAATAGATTTTCACCGCCTTTGTCACTAATCTCCACATACTCAAAACTATCAGGATCTACCCCCATACGAAGAGTGCTGTCGCCCACACCTATAAGCAGATAATCTTTCAAATCAACAACAGTATCATCTATATAATGAACACCCATATTCTGAATATCAGAAAGAAAACCGGAAAATCTTTCTTTGTCAAGCCAAAGCTCGTGATTTCCCGTAATGTAGTACACCGGAGCAATCTTAGCAGCACCTTTGAAAAATTCCATAGCCAACTCATAATTGGTGTGGTTCGTATCAATTACATCTCCCGTCACCGCGATAATATCCGGCTCACATTTTTCAATCTGCGACAATAACCTCTTCTGCCCAAAACCAAAGAACTGGTTATGCAGATCCGATATCTGCACAATACGGTATCCGTCAAGACTATCCGTAATCTTATCATTTTCATATGAATAATTGGTGACCACGAGATGATAATTCTGGAAGAGACAGAATATTATCAGAATAATCTCAATCACCAGAAGAACCGGAACAGTAATTCTGAACTTATTCTTCTTTGTCTTATGATGAAACACCTTCATTCCAAGCCCTGCACCGATTGCACCGCCTATGACTGCGAGAAAAATCAAAGTGTGTTCCGGTATTCTCCATTTATCCGCCTTTGCTTTAGCTTTGTCAATTCCATACATAATGAATGCTATTATATTGATAAATAACAAATAATATACAAGTATCAAGTCTTTATCTCCTTATTGATATATTCAAACATATATTCATATTTTTTAATTATCTATGTTTTACTCCAAACAGTATAACACTACTCTTAAAAACCCAAAACAGAAATGTATAAAATCCGAATATGTCCAAATACTATCATCAACTTGACTGATAAACAATCAGGTTTCAATTAAGCTTCGAAGCGTAAATAAAGGGCGCTAACGGCAATCCGGCAGCGTTATAAAGGTTAACAACTCCGTATTCTGTAACGCCATATCTCACAGCTTTGGGAGTCTTAACACTGTCGCAGCTAAGTTTTATCTTTTCTCCTACAACAAGTACTTTAGCCGGATAAAAATGTGTGCCGTCTCCGCTTATCTCAAAGCCAAGTATCTTTTCAGCCAGCAGGAACCCGGTCTCTTATCGACAAATTTGTCTTTGACGAACTTCCACAAATTTATGACTGCATCACGATATTCAACGTGAGACGAATCCCGTTGATATCCATTGTAGAAGCCGACCATAGCCTCCACCTGCACCCACCATATTCTTGTTTCTTCAACCACTTTGTTTCAGCACTCCGCAGGCATTGAGATACCGTCAAACGCTTCCTTATAAACCTGTGCTGTAAGAACTTCCGTAATAGGATAAATCTTCTTAGAATATTCATCATCCTTCAAAATCTCCAAGCCTCTGTCTATAAGCCATGCTGCTTCTATATCGTGACCATAAGAGTATAGATCGATAAGTGTGTTGTAATCAGCATCAAAGAAAACTTCTAATCTACGCTTTTCGGGATTGTAGATTTTATCTGCAAAAATATCCAACATAAATTTGAGTTTATCCGTCAGCTCTTTATTACCATCCACCCGGTACAGTTCTGTATATGCCTCGAAAACATGGAGAAGGGTATTCATGGTCCTTCCGGCCTCCACACCGTTCTCTGATAATTTCTCATTGGATTCCGGTTCAAAATCCTTATTAAATGCTTCCAGATATCCGCCTTCATTTCTGCATTTTGTCTCAATAACATTGTATAATCCGTATGCGATATCAAGCGCTTCCCTGTCTTTTGAAGCATCATAATACGAAGAAAGGGCATATACTGCAAAGGCCTGATTGTAAGTATGTTTTGTAGAATCTTCCGGTTTGCCGTCATAGGTGACAGAC
>OMSZ01000206.1 GCA_900313855.1 uncultured Eubacteriales bacterium | reverse complement strand
TGTGGATGATAAGATCTATTGCGCGGCAGTGATCCTTTACATAGAGCCAGTCGCGGACATTCTCACCCTTGCCATATACAGGAAGCGGCTTGTCATTTAATGCATTGGCGATCATAAGCGGAATGAGCTTCTCCGGGAAATGATATGGTCCATAGTTGTTAGAGCAGCGGCTTATTGTAACGGGAAGACCGTAGGTTCTGTGATAAGCAAGAACAAGAAGGTCTGCGCCGGCCTTTGATGAACTGTAAGGACTGCTTGTGTGGATAGGTGTCTCTTCGGTAAAGAACAGATCAGGTCTGTCGAGCGGAAGATCGCCGTACACCTCGTCGGTAGATACCTGATGATAGCGCTTGATTCCGTATTTCCTGCAGGCGTCCATTAAAACAGCGGTTCCCTTAATGTTGGTGTCAAGGAAAACCTCGGGATTCTCGATAGAACGGTCAACATGGCTTTCTGCCGCAAAGTTGACAACCATATCAGGATGTTCTTCCTCGAATAATTTGTAAACAGCCTCTCTGTCGGTAATGCTCTCCTTAACAAAACGGAAATTCGGGTTGTCCATTACAGGCTCTAAGGTTGAAAGGTTGCCTGCATAGGTTAAGCAGTCAAGACAGATTATCCTGTAATCAGGATATTTGTCTAACATGTGAAATACAAAGTTACTTCCGATGAATCCGGCTCCGCCGGTTACTATAATTGTCATAATGTGTTCTCCTATCTGATAATATTATTTGGGTATATAGTAATTAATATCTTTGGTTATATTAGTAATGTAGTGTTTTTTACTAACTTAATAATCAGTATTAATAATCAGTAAGATTCGTTATCTTTACAGTAATAAGTGTTTTGTTATATCTATCCTTGCAATACATTAAGCTTTGTCAGTGCAGTACATCCAGATACTTTCCGTCTAACACGTCCTTAAGGTACTGTCCATACTGGTTCTTCTTAAGAAGCTCATAGACCTCCATGACCTCTTCCTTGGTAATCCAGTTGTTAAGATAAGCAATCTCTTCAAGACACGCGATCTTTCTGTGCTGGTGCTGCTCCATGGTCTTAACGAAATTGGTTGCCTCAACAAGACTCTCGTGAGTTCCGGTATCAAGCCATGTAAAGCCCTGACCTAAAAGCTCGACATTTAAGTTGCCCTTTTCAAGGTAAATGCGGTTAAGATCGGTGATTTCCAACTCGCCACGCGCGCTTGGTTTAAGGTTCTTGGCATATTCCACTACCTTATTATCGTAGAAATAAAGTCCGGTCACGCAATAATTGCTCTTGGGCTGCGCCGGCTTTTCTTCTATGGAAATGGCTTTGCCTTCGCTGTTGAATTCAACTATACCGAAACGTTCAGGGTCATCAACATAGTAACCGAATACTGTCGCGCCAAGTCCGTTTTCAGCATTTTCAACTGCTGCTTTAAGACGTTTCTTAAGTCCATGACCTGCAAAAATGTTATCACCGAGCACCATTGCAACTGTATCATTGCCAATGAACTGCTCACCGATAATAAATGCCTGAGCAAGTCCATCTGGACTTGGCTGCACCTCATACGAGAGGGTTACGCCGAATTGGTGTCCGTCGCCAAGCAGTTCCTTGAATCTTGGAGTATCCTGCGGAGTAGATATAATAAGAATATCCCTGATTCCCGCGTTCATAAGAACTGACATAGGGTAGTAGATCATCGGTTTATCGTAGATGGGTAACAATTGCTTAGAGGTTACCATTGTCAGCGGATAGAGTCTTGTGCCTGAACCGCCGGCTAAAATAATTCCCTTCATGAAACATGCCTCCTTTATTAGTTATTCAATAATAATAGTATATCCAATTATCTGCATGATCAAAAGAAAAGGTGATAGATAGAAATGAACAGATAATGATGTGATTGAATTATATTGGGTTACGTTACGTCACTTGCAAGAAGAAAATTGAAAATTTTTTCAAGATTTTTTGTGAAATAATAATAATTAAGAATTTCTTAAGTTTCCCTTGCATTTATCAGGTGATTGTATTAGAATGTAATTTGTACCAATTTACACATGTGGTTTTTGTAATATTTGTTGATTTTCTGTTAACACCGAGCCTTTCGGGAGGGTTTGTCAAGGACAGAATCTAAACTCATTCTATATTAAGGATTTTAGGTCATATGTTTCACTTTTAAAAATTGCCACACCTAAACGGGTGTGGCAATTCTTTTCTCAATATTACTTTGGAATATTAATGTTTAAATAATAGTTGTTATTTTTAACACTTATCAACATACGCCAACATTCATATACTCTGCATATATTTTCTCTTCATCGTATCCAGGTGCAAACGATACAGCTATCTCATATAACGGTCTGATTACATTTGGTTCTTCTTCAAGTTCATTAGCAATAACTTCAATTTCTTTTCCTTTTTTAATCTTTTTGCAAATTATCATTATAAAATTACGAGTACGTCCTTCTGCTCTTACTTCTTTTTTTACTTCTTCACTTACTTCTTTTTTCACTTCTTCTATTGCTTCTTTTTTTGCTTCTTCTTTTGCTTCCTCAATCTCATCCGCATATTATTCTGCAAAATAATCCTTATAAGTCATAAACCGCATCTTCGACACCTCCTGTTCCTTTACCTGTCTGACATAATCATACATCTTTAGGGTGGCATCGTCAACGGCATTTTCTCTTGTACTATGCTCAATAAAATGAAGCATATTTCTTATTGATTCATTACCACCTACAATTCCGGTTGTATTGAAGTAAATAATTTCCAACCCATCATCGTATTTAAGTTCTGGTACCTCAACACATGCATTGTCAAATGTGTAACACACCCTATCGAACCCAAAAGGATCATAATCAAGAATGAATATAATGTACAAATTGGGTAATTTCCCAAAATCACGTTCACCGCTCTTTAATCTTCTGCTATCAATTTTTGCCTGATAAAACCTTGTCCTTTTCGGTAGATTTTCCTTATTTTTCGGTTTTCTGTGAGGTTCTACATCATATACATTTATGCAGGGAAGTCCATCTTCTTGATTATCGATATTTTCCTCAATCTCAACATCTAATATTATACCTCTTTGATTCGGTAATCCCGGCGGTATATTTTTCTGTGGAATAATCCTAACTTCTCCAATTTTTCTCTGCAATAAAGATGAAACAATCTCACGACATGCAGCCTCACCAACTTCCGCATCATTGGCAATCTCATTCATAAGGAAATTATCAATAATATTTA
>OMSZ01000176.1 GCA_900313855.1 uncultured Eubacteriales bacterium | reverse complement strand
TGCATTAGAATTGATAGTTTGATTATTGGAGATAAATGATGGAGCAGCATATCAGTATAAGAGGCAGAACTGCCAGAAAAATGGTCAAGGTGGCCAATCATATGCCGATTCTTGGTCATAAAGCGCAGAATGGTGAACTTCGTGCAAGGCTTTCCGAGCATGAAAAGCTTTGGGAATGTCCTGAGCATTTGATGCTTACGGTAATTGATATGCATCTTTTTAAGATGGAATTATTGCAAAGACGAATTGCTTCTGCAGCTAATGGTGATGAGAATAATGAGGATACTTTGGATACTCTTGATGTGTCTGCTGATAATGCTGATGAGGAAAGTGATGATAATCTTAAGGATGATCATATAAAGCAGAAGTCAGCAGAAATAAAATTTCAAGAGGCTGAAACAGAGGCTGCAGGCATCGATGATAGTAAAGAGCATTCGGAGAAGATAGAGTCTGTTTATGAGATAGATGATAAGAACGATATTAACGATACTTTGCCTACCCAAAATGAAAGGGGAATAATAATTCAGCTTCATGGCGGCGGATATTACGGAAAGCTCCACAATACCTACCGTGATATGGCAGGGTTATATAACGAGCTGTCACAGGGCTTTGACGTTTTGTCTGTAGATTACAGGGTGGCACCTGATAATCCGTATCCTGCGGCGTTAGATGATGCGGTGGCAGCTTATGAATGGGCTCTTAAGAGGGATTATCCGAAAGAGAATATATTTGTTGTAGGAGATTCGGCAGGCGGAGGATTAGCGCTTGCACTGTGTCTGTATTTGCGAGATCACAATATACAGATGCCGGCAGGAATAATAACGATGTCTGCGTGGACGGATCTTACTAAGAGTGGAGAGTCGTATGAAGAAAAATTCGATATAGATCCGATATTCGGAGGTTCTATAGATACCTTGGTATATAAGGAAGGATATTACCGTGAAAATGATCCGGAGGATCCGTATATTTCACCGGTTAATGGTGACTATACAGGTTTTCCGCCTATGCTTATGCAGGTCGGTGAATATGAAATGCTGTTGTCGGATACTATGACAGTTGCCGAGAAGGCAAAGCAGGCAGGTGTGTCTGTTAAAGAACATATATACCCTGGAATGTTCCATGTGTTTCAGATGGGACTGACAAGATATCCGGAGTCCAAAGAGGCATGGGTTGAGATAGGAAAGTTTTTCAGATATGTTAGGAAAATGTAGAGTTTTGCATTTCTTTTTGGGAGGCCATTATGAGTAAGCAGCGTAACAGAAAACAAAAGAAAAATAATAACAAACCAATCAATAAAAACGAAGTAGCTAAGCAGTCTGTTGATAATGAGGAGGTCAGTACCGCTAATCTTGATAATGAACAGAGTGATCATCAGAATACAGCGCAGATGGGTGAGAAAGAGATTATTAAAGAAGTAGTAGAGGAAAAGACTCAGGGGGATAATAAGGACAAGAGTCAGAATCCTATGGTGAAATTTATAGTCAAGACACCGGCGCTTGGCTTTGCGCTTCTTTCTTTGGTGCTTAATTATTTTTTGGAGGTGCTTTCAAGACATTCATTTGTTAAGCCGTTTGTCTTTATTGCACATTCTCCTTTAGTATTTTTATATAATGCATTTATTATATTTGTGACATTGTCACTTGTAATGTTTGCGAAACGAAAAGTCTTTGCAACAGTTTTTGTGTGCGCAATGTGGGTGATCTCGGCATTTGCCAACTGGATAGTACTTAATTTCAGAACGACACCATTTTCTGCCATAGATATTCTTATGATAAGAAATGTCATGACTATGATCGATAAGTATATGACAAAATGGCAGATGGTATTAAGTGCTATAGGTGCGCTGCTTGTAATTGCATTGCTGGTATATCTTTATATCAGACTTCCGAAATCCAAGAGCAAGAGAAGACCGTTCCGCGCGTCGGCTTATGTGTGTATGTGTATTATCATGGTATATACGCTTACCAAGGTTGCCGTAAAGACCAAGACTGTTTCAGACAATTTCGGTAATCTTGCTTACGCATATAATGACTATGGTTTTGCATATTGTTTTTCTAACAGTATTATTGATGTGGGAATCAGTAAGCCTAAGGATTACAGCGAGCAGGCAGTACATGATATAACGGATGTTCTTGACTATAATAGAGATATTGTTGATATATCAATATTAAAGGATGATGAAGAAGAGCAGACTGCAAATGATAATACAGCTGCTGCCGGTGATGTATCGCAGACAAGCGTCAATACAGATAATGAGAACGGTGCAAAAACAGATGGCGGAGCAGAAACGGATGGAGCTGCAGAGAAGAATGCACAAGCAGAAACCGATGCAGAAGTGGATGAAGCTGCAGAGAAGAATGCAGAAGCAGAAACCGATGCAGAAGCGGATGAGACGGCAGAGAAGAATTCAGAAGCAGAAAATGATACAGAAACGAATGCAGCTAATGATGCGGATAACGTTGATGGTGTTAAGAATGAAGATGGGACTGCAGGATATGAATATGCAGCGACAAAGCAGTTTCCTAATATTATCGTTATACAATTAGAGTCTATCTTTGATACCAAGTATATGAAGGATCTTCGTGTTACGGAGAGAGTTATGCCGACATATGCAAAGCTTAAGGACAATTATTCCTCAGGTCTTTTTACGGTACCTGCTGTTGGTGCCGGAACTGCCAATACTGAGTTTGAGGTTCAGACAGGAATGAGCACACAGTTCTTTGGCGCGGGAGAGTATCCGTTTAAAACGATTATGAAGAGCAAGAGCTGTGACAGCATGGCGTATGATCTTAAAAGATTAGGATATGCAACAACAGGCTTTCACAATAATGATGCGACGTTCTATGAAAGATATATAGATTATTCCAATCTGGGATTTGATGTATTTACGGGAATGGAGCATATGTATTTTCTCAAGTATACGCCAAGAGGATGGGCAAAGGATAATATCCTTGATAATGAGATGCTTGAGAGAATGAAGCAGACTAAGGGAAGAGATTATATCACTACAATAACTGTCCAGGCACATGGACGTTATCCAAAAAAGCATACTGAAACCCTGACACATATAGGGTGTCATTTTACGGGTGAGTATGAGGGAGATATTGAGAAAGAAGCATCATGGGAATACTATATTAATCAATGTCGTGAGACAGATAATATGTTGAAGGATCTCATCAAGGAGTTAGAGGAGTTTGGCGAGCCAACGGTTGTATTTATGTACGGAGATCATTTACCGAGCTTAAACTTACAGGAGACGGATCTTAGGAATATTACACTCTATCAGACAGAATGGGCAATGTGGGATAATATCGGATTAAAGCGTGAGTGTATGGATATGACCTCTTATCAGGCAAGTACTTATATTTTCGGACGTTTGGGAATAGAGGGTGGCCTGATGCAGCATTTCCACAAACGTTATATGTATCAGGCTGATCACGACGATTATCTGAATAAATTAAAAATGTTGGAATATGATACATTATATGGAATGAATTATGCCTTTGACGGAAAGGAAGCATTTCCGAAGACCGATATAAAGTACGGTATACGTGATATTGTTATCGAGGGCGTAGAGAAAAGTGTCGGTGGATTATTTGTCAAAGGCAAGGGCTTTAATACCTTTTCTGAGGTGCTTGTGGACGGAAAGTCTGTGAATACGAAGTATATCAATTATCAGACGTTGATGATACCTAATGATGCGCTTGATAATGCTTCAACGATATGTGTGGCTCAGGTTGGAGACGATCATATAGTGTTATCGTATACAGATGATTTTTCTCTTGTAGAGCAGCAGAATGAAGAGGATGGGCAAACAGATACAGAGACGGATATGAAGACGGATACAGTAACTGACAAAACTAATAAAACTAACTAATATAATTAATAAAGAGCAATGAGTAAATATTAATTAATAGATTATCTATATTAATAATTGAAATGGACGCGTAAGGGTTATGAAGAAAAGAACTGTCATCAGGATCATCAGTAGAATATGCTTTGTTGTTTATATGATTTTTTTGGTGTATTTTCTGTTCCTTTCGGATGGCTTTGGAAGAAATATCGGACGGGATCAGTATTCATATAACATTGTTCCGTTTCAGGAGATCAAACGGTTTATGTTATATTGGGATGTTATCGGTCCTTATATGTCATGCGTTAATCTGCTTGGAAATGTAGCTGCATTTGTGCCCTTTGGCGCGCTTATAAGATGGGTTCTTAACAAAAGAGTAAGATGGTTTGAGGTGACATTTTATACCTTTATTTTCAGCCTTGGTGTCGAGCTTATACAGCTTATCGGAAAAGTCGGAGTATTCGATGTGGATGATATTATTCTTAATACCTTAGGCGGCTTTTTGGGTTTTGTTGTGTATTATATTTTACTTCTTATAAATCGAAGGAGTGAACACGAATGATCAGAAAGAATGTTTATAGTGTCAGAAGTATAAGTGTTGATTCGGTGATATCATGTGTGTTAGCAGGCATTTCCTTTATATGTCAGGTGATGGCTGTAATAATGTCATATACACATGAAGGCAAGGGACCGAAGCTTGTTGGTCTTTTGGGGATCGCGGGATTTCTGACTGCGCTTACGGGAATAGTGTTTTCTAAGAGTGCATGGAAGTCACCGGATGGCGGGATCATGATGAAGAGATTATCCGGAATAATTAATCTTATTCTGCTGATAATTTCAGTAATCCTTTATATTATCGGTTGGATGTAAATGATATCGCATCCTAAGAGTAGTTTTTGAATAATTTGAAAGATGAGGGCGGTTATTGGTGAAATATAAAGATTTGTTTAAGGAAGCTAATGATAATGTGGCTGAACGCTACGCGCTTATGATAGAAAGAATAGGAGAATGCGCAAAGGGAAAAGAGACAGATGGTCTTTTAGAAGAAGCAGCGGCATTCTTTAAAAAAACAGCAGAGTTTATTATGCTGCTTGATGAGTGGAAGTGCTTTGTGGCATCTGACGGCTATGATAATGCGACAATAGAGGAGCTTGCCTGCTGGAATAAAAGACTTTATGCGGATATAAAGGTTGATACGGGTGCGTATGAGACAAGCTATGCCAATCCCGAATATGCGGCATCAAAACTTGGAGAAGAGTGTGGAAGTCTGTTAAGCTTTATCTATACTGAGCTTCGTGCCGGAATCGTGTTTGCAATAGAATACAGATATACCGAATTGACTGTGCTTTATGAGCTGTTTGTCGAGGTGCTTTGTTTGTTTGAGGATCATTTTGCTGAACCTGATCCAGGTAACCTCGCGGATGATCATTTGATCTCTGAGATAAAGAATGCCATTTATTATTTTGAGAATGACTATGCAGAGTATATGATAGACTATCGTGTGCGGGAGATGCTTGATCCGGAGCTTTCCTTTGCCGCTGATATAATAATGCAGAGTGATCTTACTGATCTTAGGTATCTGTACAGATTCGGTGAGTATATATCGGACAATGAATTAAAGCTTGCAAAATTCCTTAATGAGATGCCTGATGAGAAGATAGAAGCCATGGCATATACCTATACTCATGGATATGAGGAAGGTTTCAGGATTGCGGGAATAGATCTTTCAAAGAAAAAGACTGTTAATATAAGATATTTTTTGGGACAGGAAAGAATAGTTAAAGCAGCGATATTACAGTTTGAGGCAATGGGACTTACCCCTGTCATTTACAGGGCTCCTGCAGCAAGGATCAACAGAAGACTTACGCTTCGTCCCGGATATGCTTCGACCTCAGTTAACAAGCAATATGATTATGATCACAGAAGAGATGAGGCGCTATTCTTAAATAAGGCTTTTGCTGAGAGAAAGATAACGATAACAAAGAATGCGTATGAAAGCAGAAAGCAATTGGCAAAGGAATATGCGGGTCCGGCAGTAATAGAGGTTTTTGGTGAAAAGCCGTTTGAGCCGGTCAATAAAAAAGCCTGTATTAATCTTTCCGACAAACAGCAGCAGCTTTC
Source organism: uncultured Eubacteriales bacterium (assembly GCA_900313855.1). GTDB lineage: Bacteria > Bacillota > Clostridia > Lachnospirales > Lachnospiraceae > CAG-590. The sequence continues at coordinate 4,283 of OMSZ01000176.1, read as the reverse complement.
AGTATATGTTAATACAGAGTGCGCTAAGATAGTTAACGATTATATTCCGCAAAGCGAGTACAGCTTTACGATAATCGCATATCCGCTTCCGGAGGTGGGAGATAATTTTCCGGAGATATTCGATGCGATAGTAAGGATCAATACGTTAGATAACGAAGCATACAAAAAGGTTCAGCAATGTTTGATCGATGAGCTTGATAAGGCTGTTTCGGTACATGTTCTCGGAAAGGGAAATAACTGTACAGATATAACGGTAATGATGCATGAGCTTAGTGATCCGGATAAGGAAACTAATTTTGAAAACTGTACTGCCGATGTCAACATCCCGGTCGGTGAGGTGTTCACATCTCCTAAGCTTACCGGAACGAAGGGCATTTTAAATGTTTCAGAGGTATATCTTAACGAATTGAAATATAAGAATATAAAGATTACTTTTGAGGATGGCAGGATTAAAGATTATACCTGTGATAATTTTGAAACTGAAGCTGAGAATAAAGCTTATTTCAAAGAAAATGTCATGTTTAACAGGGACACGCTTCCGATCGGCGAATTTGCCATAGGAACTAATACAACCGCCTATGTTTTAGCTAACCGCTTCGATATAGTATATATGCTGCCGATATTGATAGCAGAGAAAATGGGACCGCATTTTGCTGTTGGTGATACCTGTTACAGCAGGGGAGAAGAGTTGAAGCTCTACAATCCTGACGGTAAGGAGATAGTCGCTAAGGATAATGAATGCTCTCTGCTTCGTGATACCGATCCGGATAATGCATATTTTGACTGTCATACGGATATAACGATTCCGTATGATGAGCTTGAAGCTATTACAAGTATTCATGCCGATGGCACAGAGACTGACATAATAAGAGACGGACGATTTGTATTAGCAGGCTGTGAAATGTTAAATGAACCATTTGCCGATAAGGCGGATTAATGAAGCAGAAGATGGATTATGGGACGGGGTGTCCTATAATAATTACACTAAGCATATTAAGGAGGAGAAAAAAAGTGGATATTTTGTTACAGTTTCTATTGCTGGTAATTGGTTTTGTAATGCTTGTTAAGGGTGCAGACTGGTTTGTGGATGGTGCCGCAGGAATAGCGGAGAAGTTCGGTATTCCACAGCTTGTTATCGGTTTGACGATTGTTGCAATGGGAACATCTGCTCCCGAGGCGGCTGTAAGTATTACGGCAGCGCTTAAGAAAAATGCGGATATTACGATCGGTAATGTTGTTGGAAGTAACATTCTTAATGTGCTTGTTATTCTTGGCGTGACTTCGGTTATCGTTGCTATAGCGGTGGCTGATTCCACTGTAAAGTATGAGATTCCATATATGCTTTTTGTATTCGTGCTTTTACTTGTGTTTGGTATAACAGGAAATGTGATAAGCTTTATTGAAGGAGTTGCTCTTTGGATCGCTTTTATCATTTATCTGACATATCTGTTTATAATGGCTAAGAAGAACAAAGAGGAGCAGCCTGAGGATGAGAAAAAGAGACCGATCTGGCTGTTGATATTACTTGTTATTATAGGCGTTGTACTTATAGTTAAGGGCAGTGATATTGCTGTTGCAGCAGCTACTAAGATTGCGCTTGCGGCACATCTTTCGGAAAGATTTATCGGACTTACCATAGTGGCGCTTGGAACATCACTTCCGGAGCTTGTTACATCGGTTACTGCTGCGAAAAAAGGCAAAGCAGATATAGCTATCGGTAATATCGTCGGAAGTAATATTTTCAATATTCTTTTCGTTGTCGGTACGACAGCGCTTATCACACCGGTACCGTTCGCATCCAACTTTATCATTGATATGTCAATATCAATAGCGGCAGGAGTGCTTCTTTGGGCATGTGTATTTAGAAAGCATAAGCTGACACGTGCGGGCGGCGCAGCAATGCTTGCCGGATATGTAGGATATTTTATATATCTTGTTGTGCTTAGATAATATCCATTGGTTAAATGAAAAACAGGTATCAAAATCGTTGTTTTGATACCTGTTTTCATTATTGTTCATATTCAAATATATATTTCTCAAATCCGTTTATTACTGTTGTATTCTCGTTATAGGCACATTCTCTTTGCTGGTTCCAGCTGTAAGACAGGTGAACATGACCGTGCAGATAATACTTCGGTTTGTATTTTTTAATAATAGTATTAAAAACATCAAAGCCTTTGTGCGGAATATCCTCGCCGTCATTAAAGCCGGCTGCGGGAGCATGAGTTACCAGTATATCAATTCCTTTTTTTCTTTTGATCTTGAACCAGAGCTTAGAAGCCCGTTCACGCATCTCATTTTCAGTATATTGATATTTGCTTCTGTTATATCGCATTGATCCGCCAAGTCCCGCGATCCTTATACCCTCGTACACATAGACATCATCATCGATACATATGCAGCCCTCAGGCGGTTTTTCATCATATATGCCGTCGTGGTTTCCGTGAACATAGAGTATCGGCACCTTTGAAAAGGTGGCGAGAAATTCAAGATATTCAGGTTTTAAGTCGCCGCAGGATATTATCAGATCAATACCTTCAAGCTTACTCTTTTCAAAATAGTCCCACAGGTACTTGGACTCTTCATCTGCAAGTACAAGTATTCTCATATTAATCCCCCAGATTTATCCGTAAGTATTCTGATAATCATTCCAAGAAGAATGAAAACATATCTTTACGTTTTGTAAAAAATTACCTATTACATTTATTTCATATTATTACAATAATGAAGATTTTGCAATATCCGGTGTTGCTGCATCGAGTCCCCGCAATTCGACTACTGCCTTGGCAGAGTCAATAAGATCGTCGATGTTTGGTATAGTTCCTATAACATTGTTGTTAAGCCAGTCCATAGTCATGATCTCGCTTGGGCGAAGGACCATGTCAGGTTTGCATTTTAATACCCCGTTCTGATCGGTAAGAGGTCCGGTGAACGGATAAAACATTCCGGTGGAAATTGCTTTCTTCATCAGGTCAACAAGCTTTCCTATACCGACCGGAAGACTGTTTGAATATATAATGTCAATTACCCCGGCGGATAGTCCCCACCAGTAATTAATTGCTTTCTCGGAGGAATCATCATTTTTCCATGACCCTTTATATATACTCTTTATAAGCTCTTCGTAAAGGACGCCCCAGTGATAGATAGGAACTGCTATATTCTTCTTTTCATCATTTTTTTCTACATAAAGACCGAACTGTCTCTGTCCGTTTTCGGGAGTTAATGAGTCCTGAGAAGAAATGTAGGTGATTCCGCGCTCCTTGAAAAATGTGTCTACGTCAAAATCTTTCATGGTACACCATGCAAGATATACCTTTGCGCGGGGATTGGTCATTTTGGCACCCATTGCAAAGGCGTTTATGTTGGCAGCCTCGCCGTATATCGGATAATCGGCAACATAACCGATCTTATCATTTATACATAATGCTCCGGCAATCATTCCGGTGAGGAATTTGGCCTCGTACATCCTCGTATAGTATGTTCTTACGGTTGCGTGAGATGAGTTTAAGGAGCAGTTTAACATCTTGACATCAGGATGATTGGCAGCTACCTTGACACTTGCCTTGATAAGCTTTGGAGTGGTAGTAAATATTATCTCATTGCCATCATCAATAACCTCTTCTAATATAGCTTCCGAGCTGTCTGATACACCGTTGGTGATGTAGGTGTTGGTATCGATTATTTCACCCAGATTTTCCTGCAGTTGGAGTCTTCCAAGCTCGTGTCCGTATACCCAGTCTGAGGATGAAGGCGCTTTATCATAAACAAATGCCACCTTCCTTTTCTTAACGGATTTTATCTTGGATATTACATTTTTGACAGCGTTATTATCGTCGACAGGGTTCATCATAAGCTCTACGGAGTTGTTGTCCTGTAACAGCAGTACCTCTGACCATATCTTATCAAGCTGTTTTTTAATTTCCGATGAGGTAAGCTCCTTGGCATCGGAATACTTATAAAGAGACAGGTAATAAAGAAGTACATCATCACATGTAACATTTATCAGCTTTTTGCCTCCGCAGAGAACATAAGCATTATAAAATGCAGTATGAAATGATGCAAAATCCATAAGATCGTCCTCTGACCATTGCTCTTTTGGCTCTTTGCCGACTGCCTTGATAAGCTTAGGATAGTTTCCAAGTTTTGAAAATTGAATGTAGTTAATTTTCGTAACGTCATAAAAGTCCATGAATTCATAGTATATGCGAACTTCAATATCGTCAGTCTTCTTTGGGACCTTTCTTGTTATATCAGCCAGAATTGAAGGTGAATCAAAGTATTTT
>OMSZ01000183.1 GCA_900313855.1 uncultured Eubacteriales bacterium | reverse complement strand
CTCCTTGGAGTAGTTTCTGATTATTCCAAGGAGTTTTTCTATGCCTTTTCCTATAACTTCGGAAGTAGCATTATACACGGTTTTGCAGTCGTTTGTGCCCAACATCAGTATTATTGTGTCGATGCCTTTGTTAGTTTCAAGTACTGCCGGAAGGAATTTGGAAGCATTTCTATGATCTCTTAGCGGATCGTCAAATACTGTCGTCCTGCCACAAAGTCCTTCTTCTATTATTCTGTATTCATCAAGTCCGAGCTTCTCATTTAAAATGCTGGTCCAACGAGTGCCCCAACAGTATCTGCTTTGTGTGTTTGGAATTAAACCGTATGTGTTTGAATCTCCAAAACATAATATCTCTTTCATTTTTAATCTCCCTTTGTTTTATATGTATATCTTACGTTTACAGACGTTGAATGTAAAATACGTTATTATTATGGTGTGCTATAAGCAAAACCTATCACAAAGCAGATGGTTAATCCAATCATCCAAAGTTTTGATTACTGACATATGAGGGTAAATGTGGTATATTGTCATATAGTAGAGCCCAAGTAAAAAAACGGAAATTGTATGTAAAATAGGGCATTGCAACGGCATTTTACAGGAATGTTAAGTGCGGTTGACAGATTGCAAAGGCTAATTGGTGGTGTTTTTTAGGTCAAAATATTACGATTGACTCAACAAAACTTTTAGGAGGTATTGTTGATCATGAGTAAGATTAAACAATTATTAAAAAACATCAGTCCATTAAATAATCGTACCGAAATGCCGGTGCCACTTTACGTTATTAAAGTATTCATAATTTTCTGGTTTGTAAAGTTTGGCTCGGAACTAATTGGTGAAGCAGTTGTGATAGCTTTGCATTTTGCCTGCGGTAAGAACCCGTTAAAAGGAGAAATGTTTTCACCCAACACAATAACTTTGATAATGTATTTCGGATATGGTCTTATGGTTGGAATAGTGCTTCTTTATTGGAAACTGTTTCAAAAAAAGACTTTGGAGCAGATTGGGTTTAACAAGAAGGTTGGAAGTTACCTTATTGGTGCGATTGCAGGGGTTGTGCTTGTGGTAGTTTCTGCTGTATTAGTTGTATTAACGGGTGCGATAACTTACAACGGCGTATTCAATAACATCGATTATGTATTCATTATTCTCATGCTGCTTGCATTTGTTTGTCAGGGGGCAATGGAAGAAGTTCTTTGCAGAGGTGTTGTATTACAACTTCTTAAAAACAAGGCGTCTATTCCTGTTGCGCTAGGCGTAAGTACAGTTTTATTTATAGTTCCTCATCTTGGCAATATGTCGGGAGCAAGCGTTGATATTATAATTGTTGCGATAGTCAATCTTATTTTGATATCGTTGATTTTCTCGTTCCTTACGCTTAAGTTTAAGAGTCTTTGGGCGGCTTGTGGTATTCATTCAATTTGGAATTTTGTTCTTTGCAATATTATGGGACTTAATTTGAGTGGAAATGAAGCCAAAACGGCAGCAATATTTGATATGCATTCAGTTGGCAGTAACATTTTAAATGGTGGAATGTATGGTATAGAAGCAAGTGTTATCACTGCGGTAGTATTATCAGTGGCATTTGTAATAGGCTATGGTATTGCTCGAAGAGATAACAATATGAAAGAGGGGCAGGTGTGAATATGGAGTTTAATAATAAGTTGTATGAATTACGAAAACAAAAAGGATTCTCACAAGAGGAACTGGCAAGTCGTTTAAATGTTTCAAGACAGACAGTTTCAAAATGGGAAGTAGGTGAATCTGCTCCTGATATGGAAAAGTTAATAGCAATCAGTGATTTGTTCGAAATTTCATTAGATGAACTCGTAAAGGGAGAAACACCAAAACAGTCGGATGTATCGGAACAGGTTGTAAAGTCAGAGTTTTACAGCGATATTAAAGAACACGTGTTGACCGATGATAATAAGGCAAAAGCAAGAAAGGGTCTAAAGATTGCGGGGATTGTTGTGGCAGTTATTGTTCTGATTGATGTAATATCTTTTGCGGTATATGCGATTATGTTCGGATTGCCACATTAGGAAGTGAGGAATTGTTCTTAGATGATATGTCTTTTGCAGGTATTTTGTGCGGTTATCATAAGGCTTATGAATTAGAAAATAAACAGTGGGTAAATGATTCCCTTCAAATAATTAGGCTTATTTAAAGAGAATCATTTAATAGATCTTAATTATTTAATTGTACTCAAAAAATACCGATGAATACGTTTGTCTTTTTCAAGTTCCGGATGGAACGCAAGCCCAATCTGATTTTTGTACTGTACACCTACTATATGATTATTGACAGTTGCAAGAACCCGGGTGTTATCTGAGGCTGAAACAATATATGGCGCTCGTATAAATGTCATGTTGAAGTCTGATATGTTTCCAACATCACCTTTGTGATAAAAACTTCCGAGTTGTCTTCCGTAGGCGTTTCGTTTTACAAGAACAGGAAGAGTTCCGAACCACGTATTATCATCATTACTGATTTTCTCGGCCAAAAGAATCAACCCTGCGCATGTGGCAAGAACAGGTATGCCGTTATTTATCAAATCTTTCAACGGCTTAAGCATGTCCAGATCCTGCAAGAGTTTACCTTGTACCGTACTTTCTCCACCGGGAAGAACCAAACCGTCCAAATCTTTTATATCTGATTTCTGTCTTAGGAGAATAGTTTCTGCACCTAGTGACTGTAAAACAGACTGATGTTCTTCGAAGGCTCCTTGAACGGCAAGTATACCGATTCTCATATTATTTTCCCCTTTCTTCCATGATCAGCTGTATTTCGTTTTCATTAATTCCGACCATAGCTTCTCCAAGATTTTTCGATAAATCTGCAAGAAGGGCAGAGTCGTTATAGTTTGTGACTGCTTTTACGATTGCAGCGGCACGTTTTTCGGGATCACCGGATTTGAATATTCCTGAACCGACAAATACGCCTTCTGCACCGAGTTGCATCATAAGTGCGGCGTCTGCAGGTGTGGCTACACCTCCGGCTGCAAAATTAACTACAGGTAATTTTTTGTTGTTATGAACAAATTGTATTAGTTCAAATGGTACTCTGTATTCTTTGGCTGCCTCAAATAATTCATCTTCTCGCATTGATGCCACACGTGAGATTTCTGATTGCATGCGTCTCATGTGGCGAACTGCCTGAACAATATCTCCTGTGCCCGGTTCTCCTTTTGTTCTTATCATTGAAGCTCCTTCATTTATTCTTCTAAGTGCCTCACCAAGATCTCTTGCTCCGCAGACAAATGGAACCTCAAAGTCGCGTTTGTTTATATGATATAGGTCATCTGCCGGCGAAAGGACTTCCGATTCGTCGATATAGTCAATTTCGATTGCTTGAAGAATCTGCGCTTCTGCAAAGTGACCTATTCTACATTTTGCCATGACGGGTATGGATACTGCTTCCTGGATTCCATTTATCATAGCAGGGTCACTCATACGCGATACTCCGCCTGCAGCTCGTATATCTGCAGGAATGCGTTCCAACGCCATAACAGCGCATGCACCTGCACTTTCAGCAATTTTTGCCTGCTCCGGTGTTGTAACATCCATAATGACGCCACCCTTTAACATTTGTGCGAGATTTTTGTTCAATTCATATCGGTTATCTGACATAGTGATAATCCTCCCTTGTTTTTTTGGGTATTCTATAGTAGAATTGGATATATTAAAATATCCAAAACAGGAGAATATTATATAACCAGATGAAGAAATCAATCACAAACAATAATTCAAATCCCCTATATATTCAGTTATATGACCACTTAAAAAATGATATTGTTAATGGAATATATCCGTATGGTCACAGGCTTCCTTCAAAAAGAGTTATGGCTGAAGAAATGAAAGTCAGTATTATTACCGTTAAGCATGCATACGAGTTGTTATGCGATGAAGGATATGTAGAATCAAGAGAACGGAGCGGATATTTCGTTTCCTTTCGCGAAGATGATGGCTTTGTACGTTCAGAAAAAGAAATGCTCCCATACGCTCATCAGGGATTTATGATGACGGAGTTATCATTTCCTTTTTCTGTGTTAGCTAAGACTATGAGGCGGATATTGACTGATTATGAAGAACAGGTTTTTGAAAAATCGCCGAATAAAGGATGTGTCGAACTGCGGGACGAAATACGAAAATATCTGGGACGTAATCGAAGTGTTTACGCGGATATTGAACAGATTATTGTAGGATCTGGTGCAGAATATTTATATAATTTGATTGTAGGTCTTTTTGAAAATGATACTGTTTTTGCATTGGAGGATCCGTCCTATGAAAAAATAGAAAGGGTATATAAAGCGGCAGGCGTTTATGTTGAAAAACTGCCGTTAGGGGAGAGTGGAATAGAGAGTGATGCATTAACTTCAACAAATGCGGATATTTTGCATGTGTCACCTTATAGAAGTTTTCCGTCAGGTATTACTGCAACAGCGTCAAAGAAACATGAGTATATTAGATGGGCAAAACAAGCGGATCGTTACATAATAGAAGACGACTTTGAGTCCGAATTCTCTGTCTCCAGAAAGCCTGAAGATACCATGTTTGCACTATCTGATCATGATAATGTAATTTATATGAATACTTTTTCGAAAACTATTTCGGGATCACTTAGAGTAGGATATATGGTGTTGCCAAAACAGCTGGTTCAAAGGTTTGATGATAAGCTTGGTTTTTACTCATGTACCGTACCAACATATGAACAACTTCTGATTGCAGAATTAATCAGAAATGGTGACTTTGAAAGACACATTAATCGTGTGAGAAGAAAAAAGAGAAGAGAAAGCCGGTAAGAACAGAAATATGAAAAGAAAACTGAGGGTTTTTGAAAATCTAGACTTTCAGTAAAAAACAGTTTATAAAATGACACAACTTGACAATGAATTAGTGATTGAATATAATTTGCTCTTGGAAAATTGAAACAGAAAGCGAATTGGAAATGAAAGCAAAATTGATTAATTCATTTAAAAACGATACTATTCTTTTTGTGTCCGGTATACTTGCAGCTGTTTCGTGTTTTATAGTTGTGCCGGATAGTAAATATCAGGGCTATATTAATTTCAGAGTCCTTGCAATTCTTTTTTCACTTATGCTGGTCGTAAGTGCATTAATCAGAATCGGTACATTTGATTATCTTACCTCAAAACTTCTGGGGAGAATCCATTCCGAAAGGAATATCTCACTTTTACTTGTTGTGCTTGCTTTTTTTATGAGCATGCTTCTTACTAACGATGTTACTTTGGTAACACTCGTTCCGTTTGCTATTAATGTTCTAAAAAAATACAAGGACAAACGAAGAACTATGTATACACTTATTTTGATGACGGTATCTGCCAATTTGGGAAGTATGCTTACTCCAATCGGAAATCCGCAGAATCTTTACTTGTATTCACTTTACCATATGAAGCTGGGTAGCTTTATTAAGCAAATGATTCCGTACAGTGCAGTATCGCTTATTCTCTTAGTGATAAGCGTTATCATTCTCAATATAACAGATAAAACTCTTGATACAGCTGTGTCCAAGGACGTGGATGCACCGGAAAAGATTCCGTTTATCGTATACATGGCACTTTTTGGTGTTTGTGTACTTGCAGTATCAGATATAATACCTGCACCTTTTATGCTCGGTATAGTTTCGGTAGTTATACTTATCTTTGACAGAAAAGCATTTAAAAATGTAGATTATGGTCTGTTGCTTACATTTGTTTTCTTCTTTATTCTTATTGGAAACTTGGGAAGAATTGATTTTATATACTCATACCTTTCGGTAATTGTTGATAAGAATACAACGTTGGCGGCTATTTTGTCATCGCAGATTATAAGTAATGTTCCGGCAGCGATGTTGCTTTCGACATTTACAAAGAACGGAAAAGCTCTTGTTATAGGCTCAAATCTCGGCGGACTTGGAACTCTTATTGCAAGTATGGCAAGTCTGATTACTTACAAATTCTTTAACACAATTAAAACAGAAGGCGAGCATTATCTTCTTGCTTTCACTATGGTAAATGTTGTATTTCTTGCAATTTTGTCTTTGTTCCTTGTTATGATAGGATAAAGTAATTGATGAAACATCCGTAAGTGTATTCAGACTTAATATAGTTATTAAACCAGACTTTATATCAGAAATTAGTTGTTATCTGAATAGAGTCTGGTTTTTTGCAGCTTTTTTACAATAATTATATATGGATAGAGCATCCATGAAAGAGCAGATTGATGATAAAATTAAGGAATTTTAAGAAATATCTTAAGGGTAATCTTAAGAAAACCATTATATACATATAATGACTTAATAAATATTTTTTGTATAAGAATTGGGAAATAAAAGGATGAATGAATATAAACAGCAGGATATTACTATCAAAAAGAATTATTCTCGTATATCCATAGATGGTAATAAAAACAATATATGGATGGTTGTATCTTTATTGCTTGCTGTCGCCACTATACGTCTTGTTATAAAAAAGAGTGGGAATATTTCAATAAATGTACTCTATAATACTATTTTAAGTGCTAATAAGGGTTGGCTGATTTTGAGTGTATTAGCTTCAGCCTTGTATGTTGGCATGGAAGGTCTTGCTCTGCGGCTTCTGCTTAGAAGCGCAGGATACAACAGGGGCAGAATGAAATGTCTTATATACAGCACATCCGACATTTATTTTTCAGCGATTACTCCGTCTGCTTCGGGGGGACAGCCGGCGAGCGCTTACTTTATGATTCGTGATGGGGTACCGGGAGGAGTTGCCGGTGCATGCCTTGTCGTTAATCTGATCATGTACACATTGGCAATAATTGTGCTTGGGATCATTGCTTTATTTACCGGTTCATCATCTGTCAAAAGTTTTGGCAGTTCTTCGAAGATAGTAATTTATCTGGGTTTTGTGGCACTTACTTTATTGGCGGCATTTTTTGTATCTCTCATGCTGACGGGGAGTAAAATGTTTGACCTAATTAATAAGATAGTAGTCAGGCTTGGTGAAAAGGGTATTGTTAAGAGAAAAAACAGAATAATAGAAATACTTGAAAAGGCTAAGAATGATTATAAAGCCTGCACAGAGATGATTTCCCAAAATCATAAAATAATGGTTGGAGTTTTTTTCAGCAATCTGCTTCAAAGAGCATAACAGATTGCAGTGCCTATGTTTATATATCTTTCTATGGGTGGAGATTATAAAAATGCAGCAAGCCTGTTTTCAAAACAATGTCTTATAACGATAGGATATAATTTTGTGCCTATTCCCGGAGCAATGGGAATATCCGATTATCTTATGTTAGACGGTTATTCAAGGATAATGAGTAGCGATATGGCGTATAAGATAGAAATGATAGGTAGAGGAATAACATTTTATATATGTGTTCTGATATGTGGAATAATAACGCTGGCGGGTTATCTGATTGGTAAGAAAAAAGCCGATATTGTTCATGCAGGTTATAATTACAAAGCTGAGAAACAAAAGAGAAAAAAGATTTGGCATACAGATTGATTCACTTAGTGATCTTATAAGCTTTGGAGTGCTTCCCGCCATGTTCCTTTATGGAATATCGGGACACAACCGTGTGGCAGGCGTGATCGGTGCAATGTATGTTCTCTGTGCAATAATAAGACTAGCGTATTTTAATGTTTTGGAAGAAGAGCGGCAGAGCCGTAATCCGGGAGACGTGAAGATATATCTGGGAGTACCTGTTACGGTAATAGCAGTGCTTCTTCCGGTTGAATATATGATGTATGAGAAAGGACTTTTAAATAACTCATTCTGCTTTGCGGTGCTATTACTTGTTATGTCTTTGTGCTTTTTGGCACCGATTGAGATAAAAAAACCGGGGCTTGCAGGAAAAGTATGTCTGATTGTTGTTGGTCTTGCAGAACTTATCGGAGTAATCTTTAAGGCGGGTTTGAGTGTGTTATGAAAAGATTTGATATATTATGGTTATTATATCATACAATGATGGGAAGGGCATTTCTAAAAATATTAGTTAATCCGAGATTTTCTCACATAGCGGCATGGCTGTTAAACTCCTCCGTATCACGTTTGGCTGTGCCGCATTTTGTTAAAAAAAATAATATTGATCTTTCGAAATGTGAGAAACAGAAATATAATTCATTTAATGATTTCTTT
>OMSZ01000268.1 GCA_900313855.1 uncultured Eubacteriales bacterium | reverse complement strand
TTTTTAAGCCTGGTAATCTCATTACTAACAAGCTCCATGTAGTATACATTAGTCTGTAAGCAATTTAAAAATGCGCTTATACTTGCATCATAGAATATTTTTTTCAAATATTATTCTATTTTTACCCCATACTTATCAGCCAGTTTTATTAGTTCCAGATCAATATAAAATATCTCTGTAGTAAAAGTTTTTAAATCTTCCAGATACTTATCAACCTGGTTATCGCCATATATGGTAGATGGAATATCGCTCAATGCAGTATTTAGCAGTTTTTTAATATTAGAAAAATTAGAATTACTGCCACATTTATCTATTGCATATTTTAAATTATCTCTAACATTATTCATGTACCCGTAATTATTCTGCGAATAAATAACAAGTTGACTTCTATCTGCCACGTTTTCAAAATAAGCAAAAAACTTATCATATTCTGCTTCTGCTTTTCTAACATATGTCAAAATATCTATAAAATCGTTTTTTTCTTGTTTTTCCTTATTTTTCTTTTCGTTTTCCTGCTGTTCTTTTCTTTCCTTCTCATCCTTCTCAGCCTGTTCCTGTGCTGCTTTCAAAGTTTCCTGAAGTGCAATCTGGTCTCTTTTGGCAGCCAGCTTTTCATAATCTTTAACCTTAGCTTTATCTGAATCAGATAATGCATTGTATTTATTTACAAGCTCTTCAATATATGATTTACTAGTAATCTCCGACTTATCTAAAGCTTCTATACAATCATTAAGATATTGTACGTCCTTATTTATCTTTTCTTTTCCGCAGGAGGTAACTGATAATAATCCGACAAGAAAAAATGTACTCAAAATAAATAATTTGATTTTTTTCTTTATCATATTCATATTCCTTTCGACAAACTAGTATTTCAACGAATATACCACCCTTAAGCCTTTATCAGGATGATAAGTCCAACTAACTTCAACAGTTTTGCTTTCGGCTGTCTGCGTGCCATCAAGTGCTCTTGTACTTCCCATTCTTTCCATCAGCGAATCAGAAAAACCCATCTCTCTATTTAAGCATTCTATAGCATCTCCGGCAGCATATTCATAATAATCATCTCTGTCGTATGGATTAGTATCAATAGTCAGAGTCGTATTATCAGAAGAAAGTGTTGCCCATGACGACCTACAGTATCTATTATATAATTCTCTAAAATCAGGTTTAGCCGGTTCAACAACTATCGTACATCTGTCCTTTTTTCCATTCTTTGTTCGTACAGTTATCTCGCAGTCTCCCTCTGATACTCCTGTAACATTTCCATCAGATACTCTTGCCACGCTTTCGTTTGAACTGATCCACTCTACCTCAGCATCACTTGCTTCATCAGGTGAAATAAAATAGTCAAGCCTGATGTTTGAACCTACATCTACCGATGCTGTATGTTTTGATAACTGTATGTCCTCCGGTTTCTTTCCACCGCTTAACAAAAGAATAACAGCCACAACAACAATAGCTACTGCACCTACAATGATACCTATAAGTTTCTTATTATTTTTCTTCACAGGCACTTGTTGAAGCATTCCGGTGTTCATTCCGGTAGTTTGTTGAAGCATACCGGTATTCGCACCAGTGTAGATTTGCGACCCCTGCTGAAGCGTTCCCGTATTCATAGTATTTTTTTGCTCATATGTAAGTCCCGACGTAGTTCCTCCTACTGTTGCTTTCATAGGGTTACCACACTTTACACATTTCTCTGCTTTATCAGAAATCATCGCACCGCATTTAGGACAATTAATTAATGCCATATTGCACCTCCACATTTTAAATAATAATGTTAATTGACTTATAAACTTTTTGAATCAACAAGCTCTATTGAAGCCTCGCCCAAAAATTCCTGAGTATTTTTGTCATATATTCTTATTGTTGCCTTTCCAACATCATCCTTATCCGGATTATCTTCTTTAAACCAGAAAACTGATTTATCACCATTCCCATATTTTGAATCCATCTTATAATGAGAAACCGAACCATCCGGCCAGATGAAAACAGCTCTAAGTTCTGTTTTTGTCGGTGTAGAACTAAAATAAGATACATGGCAATATATTTTGTCACCATAGTAGATCTCTGAAAAAGATTCCGGCTTAGATTCATCATTATTCAATGTTACATATACATAATTACTACTTCCGCTTTGACTCTTTATCTTCATTCCTTTTTGGTAAATTGCCTCTTCAGCCATCACCCCGCTGTCTTTAAAGTCCTTAATCTCCATGAATGTTTCATATGCCTTATCATATTTACCATTTTTCAGATAATCATTTGCTTTATTGTATTTTATATACGGTACAACATATACAATCGATACAAATGTTAATCCTCCAATTACTAAAAGTGATAACATTATAAGCGGCATTATCCATCGTTTCTTTTTCTTAGCCTTATTGTCATTTTCGATATTATTGGTTTCTGATGATGAACTATCATTGTCTATATCTTTGGCTGTATTAGCGATGGGCTCTTCAGCTATATTTTTTGCCTGTATTTGTTCTTTTGGTAAAACCATATCAGGATTAATTACAATGTTCTCTTCCAAAGGAAAACCACATTCCGGACAGCAGCTTTCGCCTCCCTCAAGCGGACATCCGCACTCCGGGCATATCTTCTTTACATCAGAAGTA
>OMSZ01000228.1 GCA_900313855.1 uncultured Eubacteriales bacterium | reverse complement strand
CGCCTGCGCAGCCTATAGTGATAGCCGTCAGCTTTCCATAAGATATAGCCTCTACATATTTGATAGCGTAACAGATTCCGAATATCAACGCATATAACGTAACTACACTTAATAACTTAAGGCGGTTGTTATATACCAATCCATTGCTTTTATCAAGAGTATAGAGATTATGGCGGATGAAATTATCGATTATCATGGCAATATAGAAGATAAACGGTATCATAAGAGATAACTGGGCTTTGATCTTGCCATGAATACTCTTACCTGACCAAAGCACCATATAATACATGAAAATAAATGCACAAAGATAATCAAGTGCAAAATAACAGTCTGCAAACCACATACCCATCTTCTCGGCGTAATCCAGATCAGAATGAATGCTTAGCTGCATACCCATACTGCACACTATTACAAGCACCTGTAAAATACACAAAATCATAAACACATAGCTTCTCTTAACAGGTATATTCTTCTTAAGCGAAAGAAACGTCAGGATAACCACCATCACTGTCATCGCCGCTATGTCAAAATGTAAATCCAACAATAAACCCAAAACTATTTCCTCCCTGAAAATATTTCAATCCATTATCAATCCATCTATTAATCTTCTACTGTATATCCATCATCTGTAGATTAAGATCTACCGGTCCGCTGATTCCGGGAACCTCACCATTCTCCGTATACTGCCAGATTGCAAACTCATACGGCCAGTCCGGTTCATCCGCATACTGGGCAAACCATATTGGATACTGATACACCTGATCAATATCCACATAAAGTGAGTAATACATTCTATTGGTATACATCATTGCCTTACGTCCTGCCGCCTTGATAGTATCCAAAAAGCCAAGCGCTGCCTGAGTATGCTGTTCTACTGAAAGATCATTAGTCCTTGCATCATCCTGCATGGGATCCTCTCTGTCTAACACGATAGGATATGCCAGCGAATAATCTCCAAGATTTGCTAAAACATAATTAGCCTCTTCCACACCCTCCTCATAAGAGGTTGCCTGTGAATAGAAATATACACCTATCGGAATTCCCGCTGCAGTAGCGCCTGCCATGTTAGCCGAATAATAACCGTCCATCAGGATTCCACCGCCTGTATAACCTCTGTATCCGAGTCTGATAAATGCAAAATCCACATACGAAGCTACGCTTTCCCAGTTAATAGCCCCCTGATGCTCAGAAACATCTATTCCAACCTTCTTTAAAGAGCCATCTTCACTCACATAATTCTTAAACAACCCACTGCTGTCTAAGTTAGAAAAATCCCAATTATGTCTCGCAATATTGGGACTGATCTTAATCTTATGAACCTCTCCGAATTTGTCAGTAACTATAAGATAGCTGGCATGCATAAATCTTTCATAATTATCTGCCGATAATGCGGCAATCTCCGCATTACTGTATCCTAAAAGCTTATCCGTACTCATTGTAAACGGCTGGCCCTTGCCATAATAACTCCTCTGACACCCTAATGTCCCAATACCCGTCAAGCACAACAAGACAATCAATAAAAGACGCTTTTTCATTCGTCAATCTCCTCTAACTATATGATATAGAGCATTATCTGTCTTCTTACTTTTCACATCAGCATGGATTCCCCACGATCCACACCATATACTTGTTTTGATTATAGCGCATTTTCGCCTTTTTCTCAATTCTTTTCGTGTTATAAATATACATAATAATTAAATGGCATTTTGTAGATATTTACTTTATAAGCATACTTATTTTGTAATTTTTTATTGACTTAGTTTTTTATAAATGATAAACTATCGTTGTATTTATAAAGTGTTTTACGGTACCAGCATCTCTCGCTATGTTTTGGTATTATACTACCTCTATTGATACGCAATTTTTTTAAGGAGGTACTTTTTAATGAACAAAGGTACAGTTAAATGGTTCAACGCTAAGAAAGGATTTGGTTTCATCACTAATAGTGAGACCGGCGAGGATGTATTCGTACACTATTCAGGCATCGTTGCTGAAGGCTATAAGGCTCTTGACGAAGGACAGTCTGTAACATTTGACATTGAGCAGGGCGCTAAGGGTGCTCAGGCTGTTAATGTAACAGTTGTCGAGGCTTAATGCATATATAGTTTGTTCGAATCATAAGTGTGGCAGAACAGTTATTTGATATGATGATCCTGTCACAGAATAGAAGTATTAGCGAAAAAGGAACCTGTCATATCCGACAGGTTCTTTTCTTATATCTTCGCACTTTTCCATATACTCTTCCCAGATATGTCTGGTTACTATCTTTACATGTTCTTTACTTTCTGTGCATTGACTGAGGTATGGACATTGGGAACATATATGTTTGCAACTTTTGTATTCTTTGTAGCCATCTCTGTTTGTTGTACTGTATCGAAGAATCTGATTGTTAGGGCAAATGTAACAGTCATAGTATTCATCATACACATACTCGTATTTCTTAAAGAATCCCTTTTTAGTCATTGGTCTTTTGTATGGAAATAGGGGAGTGATACCTTTATCAATGAGTAGTTTTGCTATT
>OMSZ01000052.1 GCA_900313855.1 uncultured Eubacteriales bacterium | reverse complement strand
TGCTAAGTATTATGAGAGATATATTCAGTTTGTAGAGGATGGTAATCTTTTATACAAGCTTGGTCTTTTAATGCTTGATATTCAGAATTTTTCCAAAGCCATAACATATCTTGAGAAGGCTACGGAGCATAATATCACTCAGGCTTTCATGAGGCTTGGTGATATATATGAGAATGGTCTTAACAGAATAGATGAGAACGGAATGAAGAGTGATTTCATTGTTCCGGTTGATATTGATAAAGCTAAGGCGTGGTATCAGAAGCTTGCCGACAAGGGTGATGCCAAGGCTAAGGCGGCTGTTGACAGGATTGAATATAATGAGACTCATGCCGACAGTATTGAGTTTGAAGAGAAGGATAAGATTTATTCTGAGATTTCAGAAAAGAGAAAGGCGAAGGGAATAGAATTCCACTATAAGCCTAATGATGCAACGAAGCTTCAGTATCAGTATACCTATGTTCATGATCAGGTGGAGGGTTATATTCACAAGCTTCCTAAGGACTGGGTTAAGAGTATTGATGTTGATACTGATGAAGAGTATTATGCACCGAGCCATACCTATTCGGATTTCGCGATCTATGTAACATATACAACAGTTCCTAAGGAATCACCTCGTAAGATAGACGATTATCTTTATTATATGAATGAAGCCTATGACTGCGAGGTTAACATAACACCATATATAACAGAGTATGCTAACGGTATTTCCGCAAGATTTTATCATAAGGAGATGGATAAGGGTATAGTTTCCTTTGTATTCAAGCAGAAGAACCGCTGGGCATGCCTTAGATTTATCTGTTCAACAATGGATATCATGGAGCAGTATAATGAGATCATCTTCGAGGTTGCTAACTCATTTGCATTCGTAATACCGACACTGCTTTCTGATAAGAGCGCGAACAGGACAGAAATTCAGTATTATAACGAAGCATTATACTTCTATAATATGGAAGATTATGATAAGGCGATGGAGAATGCCACCATTGCATTACAGCACGGAAGTACTCAGGCAAGTTATCTTCTCATAGAGCTTTACTATGATGAGGATAGTCCGTATAGAGATATCGATAAGACAATAAGCTATGCGCAGCAGCTCTTTGATTCTAACAAGGATCCTGATCTTGCGTTCCTTATCGGTACCATTTACGATCAGCAGTTAAAGAGATACGGTGATGCAAAGGTATGGTATGAGAATGCCGACAGATTACAGCATAAGAGAGTTCCGTTCTATCTTGGACGTTTCTACTATTACGGTCTTATTGATGACGGTAAGCGTGATGGAGAGAAGGCGCTTTCATATCTTAAGAGGGCGCTGGATAACGGTATTTTCGAGGCAGAGCCGTATATTAAGGATATTGAGAGCATAGGTAATCCTGAGCAGCTGCAGCCTACAGTGGAAATGTGGGAGCAGGCGGTTAAGGATGGCGTTGCCGATACTGCATTTAAGGTTGCCATGAATAAGAAGGATCAGGTATTCTACATGGCAAGCGAGCGTGAGATAGAGAAGGCGTTCAAGACAGCGATCGAGCTTGGAAGCGTTCAGGCCGCTTATGAATTCGGCGTTTATTGCGAGAATAAGGAGAAAGAGGAAGGCTATGACGGTCCGATAAGGAGTCTTGATTATTTCTTCAAGGCTTATGAGGCCGGCTATCAGGATTTCTCTAAGGAATATCTTTATAAGGTTATTGAGAATAAGATCTCTCAGGGCGTTTCGGATGAGGAGAAGCAGCGTTTGTACTTTGATGTTGCTAAGAAGGGTTCTATTCCGGCGGTTAAGAATCTGTTAGAGATGCATGAGAAGCTTACTCCGGATCTTGACAGACTTTATGAGGGTCTTAAGGATGTTGTAAGGGCAGGCGATTCGGATGCGCTTACATCTATGCATATGATTGAGGAGAAATTCAAGGAGCTTCTTAATCCTGTTGAGAGTGATTCTAACAAGGTTATTCAGAACAAGTTCTTCAGACTTCAGGTTCCAAAGAGCTGTACCGCTGTTATCAATGATGAGGGTGGTACGATACGTTTCGCGGATTCGGCAGTTGAGTTTGCTGTTGCCGAGATGCCTGTCAAGGTCGAGACGGATGAGGAATACAATAAGGTATTTAATCTTATCTACAAAGAGTATGCTGATGAAGAAAATGCCGAGATCCTTGTTGCCAATTCGAGAATGGTAGGTTCCGGAATGCTTACAAGGAAAGCCGGTAATAACAAATACAGTATCCTGCTTATCAGTACTAAGAACCAGTATCTGTTCAAGTTAAGCTCTATCGACAGACGTGAGCTTATGAGATTCAAGGATCAGGCGTTAGAGATAGCGCTGACGTTGGTTGAGTCCGGCGAGATTTATATCGCGACAGGCGAGAGAGCCAATAAGCAGATAGGTCTTACACTTCTCATGTCCGGTGGTGGAGAGAACAGTATGCTTTCTATCAGCAAGGATGAGGATGATGACGACGGACTTGTGTTTGTTTGATTAGTTGTAATAGAGATATTGATAAGGTTTGGGAGAGCATTACATGCTCTCCTGTTTTTTATAATAATATTCACCCGTATAATCCTGTACAGTGATATACAGTACTTATAAATTGTTAAAATGTAGTAATACATCAACAGGAATGTCTAAGCTGTCTGCTATATCCATAAGTGTTTCAAGTGAAATAGAGGTTGGCATATTGGGAGCTTCAATATTGCTCATATGAGTTCTGCTTATATTGACGGATTCTGCAAGTTGTAATTGAGTAATTGTACGATAGTGTAAAAATAAAGGGTTTATTTAAAGGAAAAAATACTACATTCGTAGTTTTTAATAATATATTGCTTGTCCATTAAGAAGGGATATGTTAATATAATTGAGGGCGCTGCCATATACGGTAGGCGGTTAGTCTGATGGTCGGAGTACTGTGAACTCTGTTTACATAGAAACCTCGAAAGAGGAATCTTCGATAGGAGGACTTGTTTTATGAGCATTACTGACTTGATTGCTGTTATCAGCTTGTGCATAGCTTGCTATGGACTTGGCTACTCGGCTGGTCAGAATAGCAAGAAAACAAAATAACCGCCCAGACTGGAGATCTAGCGGTTATTTTAAATAACTAACAGATTAAAAGGACTAACCGTCTATCGGCAGCACCTTTTTCTATTAACAATATACTATAATTCAATGATAGTTTCAAGAGAAATATAAAAAAAATTGATGTATGGCTCTTCCGAGGTGTGTCGGAGGAGCTTTTTCTTTTATATTTTTATAAAAATGACGGAGGTACTAAGAAATGTTAAGTTACGGATATGTGAGAATATCATCTATAGATCAGAACGAGGACAGACAGATGATAGAAATGGAAAAGGCAGGAATCAGGGAAGATAGGATATATGTTGATAAGCAATCTGGTAAAAATTATATTCCAGTTGCTTTTTGCAATAACAGTTATATAATTAATGATATCTACTTATAATTTAATATGAAGAAAGAGAGTGATTGGTCATTAAAACAACCCTTATTCCGTTCAAATTACTAATAGATGAATTAGATAAAAAAATATGTGGCAGGTGCAAACATATAATCGCAACCTTTACATTAATACATTTCCTTTTGCTTCTATTTCTATCAATTCATTTCTCTGCATGGGGAGGAGTCTACACAGAAGATGGTTTGAGTGTAGAATGTATTGTTGCTCAGGAAATGCATATCGTCCGGCAGGGGATTGATACAATAATTGATAGCGGAAATGATCGTTGTGTCAATCGACATATTTTATCTGAGGTTAATTTTAATAGTTATATAAATGGCAGTTTAATTAATTATTTTACAGCGGCATTTATCTTAACGGGATTATGCGGCTTGGTTCTATTTGCATATTTCTATTACAGAGTAATGCAAATATCTTTTTTTGTACCTGATACTCCGGTACATCTTTCAGTACGTCTTAATAATTGAAATCCATTATTCACAATACGGTTACTCTTGTGTTTTCATTTGCAAGAGAAGTGTGACAGCTATTGCTGCACAATGTCATTAAGTTAAGTAATATACGCTGTATTGATACAGGGCTTGATTTAATTGTGGGAATTGAATAATGGAGGAAAATTTATGTCTGTTTTGAATGTAAATCATATATCAAAATCATATAGAACAGGTGGCGAGACCGTCAGTGTTTTACAGGATATTTCTATGTCTGTTGAACAGGAAGAGATGGTGGCGGTTATGGGGCCGTCAGGCAGTGGTAAGACCACATTACTACATATACTTTCTGGGATGGATACACCGGACGAGGGAAATGTATATGTAAATGATAACGAAATAAGCACATTTAATTCAGAAGAAATGGCGATATTCCGAAGAAGAAATATGGGAATGATATTTCAGGATTTTAAGCTGCTCGAAAGCTTAAATGTGCAGGAAAATATATTGTTGCCGTTAGTGATTGATGAAGTTGATTATGAAACCCAGAAACAAAAAATACAATATATTCTGGATGTTTTGGAAATTGAGAATCTGAAGGATAAAAGGCTAAATGAGATATCTGGTGGACAGAAGCAGAAGGTGGCCATTGGCAGGGCTTTGATTCAAAAACCGAAAATCGTATTTGCAGACGAACCTACCGGAAGTCTGGACAGGCGGTCGACAAAGATTGTAATGGAATGTATGCGAAAGATGAATCGTGAGCTTGGCGCTGCATTTCTGATTGTTACACATGATGTGTATACGGCAAGTTTTTTTTTTTTGTTTGTTTTACTAAGAGATGGAAAACTTGCATCGGAGGTTTCTTGCACTCCTAAGGAGATTGGTGGAATTAATGCGATCATCAATATGCTTCGTGAACTTGGAGGTGATGAAGATGAATTATTCTGATCTTTCAAGGAAAATGCTGCTGCATAATCTGCATGTTTTTTCTGTTTTTATAGGTGGTAATATATTGTCTGTGGCTTTGCTTTTGACTTTTGCATCTTTGTATATGAATCGCGCTTTTATGAATGAGACTATTGTAGATCCGATGATATCAAGCAATATTATATTTTCAGGAGTATTGGTCTTATCATTTTTTGTGGTAATGATATTCGTATCAGAGAGGGTGTTTTGGAAGGAGCGACAAAGGGAATATGCAGTTATGACTGTGCTTGGAATGAGTACGAAAGAGGCTGTGATGTGTATAATTCATGAGAATGTATTCGCTGTGGCGTGCCTGATTCCGGCTGCTTTAATCATGGGAACTGTTCTGTCATTTTGCTTCTATGCTGTGATAAGATATGTTATTGGTCTGGAAGGTATCAGATGGCTTGATAATGGGAAGGGATATGCCGTGACAATTACATTATATGTCCTGCTGTCATTGACAGCAGTAATAATAAATGCAGTTATCTACATAAAAGAAAAATTGATATTACAATTGAAAGAGGTTGAGAATGAACGGGATGGATTGCTTGCTAGAGTCATAAGGGTAAGAGCCCCCAGGTTGTGGAATCATTTACTTCCCCAAATTGCATTTGTAAAACTGCACCGAAGATTATGGAATGTCAGGTATGTGATTGAATGTGTGTTGATCAGTGGGATGATGTTCCTGATCGGGATATGCGTATCCATGTATCCGTCTTTTCTGGATAATGCGGATGTGTATTCTCCTTATGATATGCTTTATACGGAGATAAATGGAGTAAATCGGGCAGAGCATGAGGAGATTGTAAGAATATTAAATGAGAATAATGTGGAGATCACAGAGTATAGACAGTTTGAATTTGCAAGAAATACGGTATTTAATTTTGTTGCGGTATCGGATGTTAATGCGATATTTGGCTGTGATTATGAAGTTCATGATGGTG
>OMSZ01000190.1 GCA_900313855.1 uncultured Eubacteriales bacterium | reverse complement strand
TCCTTAGTCAAAAACATGAATGGTTTCTTTGTAACATGCTTTGCAACATTTAACGCAATAGCGCTTTGTGAGATGAGCTGTCCATAATCCACCAGCGTTTCCTCATCAACTTCAAACACTCCTGCAACTGCAGATATCTCAACTGTTATCATCTGTCCGCCAACATATGCATATGTTTCCACACAAGAGATATGATTGAGAAACTTTCTTGTTCTCTCCTTTAAGATCAATGCGACAAAATTATCTCCACCAAGCCTTGCCACACACTCATTCTCCAGAATAAAATCTCTAAGCACAGCAGCATATCTGCATATTATCGCATCTGCCTCAACCTTACCGTATTTCATATTAACCAGGCTGAAGCCCTTGAGATTGAAGCTGTATGCATTATAGTCCGACAAACTGTTATCTTCACTGATCTTCTTTATTATTTCAAAATACCCAATCGAATTAGGCAGCCCCGTCATAACATCAATCATAGAGCTTTTTCTGACAATATCCATAAGACGATATTTGCCAAAATGAAAAAAGAAGACATCAAGGATTATTTCCATCTCCAGCTTTTCCGTATCAGTCCATGGTCTCGCTCCCTTTAACGCAATCAACTTAAGAGTCGCAGTACCATTCTCCCCGGTATGGAATTCCTTAGAGAAGATTCTTTTATCATCTATTGATCCTCTCTCAAGAAACACGTCGATCCTGTCATCCACATCACTTGGATGATTCATTGACGCAGGAACATGATACCTTGCGCGTACTTCTCCAAAACGATACGCATCCACCAACTCGGAAAAAGCATCCTTGATGATCTCTATGGTGTTATCATGCTCTGATAATATCTGTATAAATTTGATGAAATGCTTTTCATTGGTCATATATATTACCCCCTGATGTCCCGGTATTATAAATACTCTTACCTTCTATTCTTTATCTTATCAATCCATGAATTCTTCAAGAAATTCCTTAAAATCCCTTCTCGCACCCTCAATCACACTATCCTCTCTCGAATCAAGCGCCTTCTCGAATTCACGAAGTGCATATTCTATCTCCATTCTGTTTCTCCCAATGCTTTCCTCATACAGACGTTCACCTCTAAGCCACAGAAGCTTGTTCTCCTCCTTATCACGCGGGTGTATCTTAAGATATGAAAGGGCTTCCATTCTCTCCTTGATCTCCTCATCCGACATGTCGGTTGCATTGGTCTTGATTATCTGTTTGGTGATCTCTCCTGTTGAAACGACCTTAATCTCAACCTCGAGAATCGAATTGACATCATAAGTATATGTCACATCAATCGCTTCTTTACCGGCTTCCGCTTTAGGAACTTTAATTCTTATCTCACCAAGCATTACATTATTAGACGCGAATCTGCTTTCACCCTGTAATATCTTACAACGAATCTGTGTCTGATTATCATTTACCGTGTATAAACGTTCTGTTCTGCTTGCCGGTATAGTTGTATTTCTCTCTATGATAGGACAAAAATGTCCATCCTCAAATCTTCCGTTATCCTTCTCTAATACGACCTCGGTACCAAGTGTAAACGGACAGACATCCGTAAGTATAACCTCCCTTATGCTATCCTTTCTCTCCTTCATCGCGCCCTGCACTGCCGCGCCAAGCGCTATCGCCTCATCCGGATTGATAGATGTATCGGGAAGATTATGAAAGAGCTTACCTACAAACTTCCTTATAAATGAAAGCTTTGTTGCTCCGCCTACTAACACAACCCTGTCTATGTCCTTAAGCCTGATATTCGCATCTGAAAGACTCCTCTTGATGGGTTGGCGGATCTTATCAAGAAGCTCATCACATTTCGCTTCGTATTCGTCAATTGAAAGCGGCATCTCATAAGTATTGTCTTTGATAACACAGCTCATTACGGATACTCTTTCATCTGCAAAACCTAATTTGCATTTCTCTGCCTGTTTATTAATATGACGCAATTCCTTATCAGACAGATCATCCTTATTAATATCAGGATTCTTTTCAAAGAATATATTCTCTATAACCTTAGTAAAATCTTCTCCGCCAAGAAAATTATCTCCTGCAACAGCTCTGACTTCAATAATGGAATCATACAACTCAAGTATAGATACATCAAATGTACCTCCACCCAGATCAAAAACAAGAAACTTGCCGTTCTCTCTATTCTGATAGAGCCCGTATGCAATTGCCGCCGCAGTAGGCTCACTGATTATTCTCTCAACCTTAAGGCCGGCCAACTCTCCGGCTCTTTTGGTCGCTTTTCTTCTTTCATCATTAAAATACGCAGGAACACTTACAACAGCCTCTGTTATCTCTTCTCCAAGATAAACCTCCGCATCCTCCTTAAGCGCACGAAGAATAAGCGCAGATAATTCCTCCGGCAAAAAGCGTTTTCCGGAAAGCTCATATATCTTCTCGCTTCCCATGCTTCTCTTAAAAACCGAAGCAGAGCTATCCGGGTGAAGAAGCATCCTCTCCTTAGCAGTTTCTCCGATATAAACCTGTCCATCTTCATCCACGCTGACAACCGATGGAGTAAGGTTTTTAAAAAGCCTGTTAGGAATTATCTTCGGTCCGTCTTCTGTATAGTAAGCCACAAGACTATTAGTTGTTCCCAAGTCAATACCGATGATCATCATGTAACCTCAAAAAATAATAATTAAAATCTACTCATAGATAGTAGTATGATAACATAAAAACACAAAAAAAACAATTACCGTATTATATATATCATAAAAGGTCACTATTCATATTAAATATTGATCATTCTAAGTATTTCAATCAGCCTTCTTTACCTGTACGTGCCGCTCTCACAATTCCAAGATGTCGTTCTGCCGCCGGATAATCTCCTCTAAGTTCTATTGCTTTCTCGTATAATTTTTCCGCCTTCTCATACTCTTTACGTTTCTCAGCAATTAAACCCATCGCAAAATAATACTCAAAACAATCTTCCGATTCACACATCACGCATAGTCTGCACTGCCTGATCTGTTCAAAATAACTCTCCGCATCTCTTATATTGCCTGCACACAGACTGGCTACTCCGATATTAAAAAGCCACATCGCCCTGTAGCGCTCATCCTTAAGAAGCTTATCGATACTGCCAAGCGAACCTGTCACTTCTTCCATATATATCCTTGACTTTATTTCTGCCCTACGTTCATTTCCCATTTCAAAGGAAATAGTCATGGAAGCAAAATCATAATTCCTTCTTACTCTTGAATGTATCTCATTTGAAGACATCTTCTTCCATGCCAATTCTATTGTGCTTGAAGCTTTTGACAGGTTTCCTCTGTCCCTATAATACTCAGCAGCCTTAACCAACGAATTAACAGATATATCCGGCTCTATTGTTTTTTTCCACCATTTCACTACCTTATTATAATACGATTCAGCCATATCATGATCGCCGGCCTGCCTGTAAACGTCTCCCAGATCACAGTATAATTCAAGAAGCTTTTCTTTTGAAGCTGCGAGCGTTTTATCCTTCTTAAGCTTATCTAAAAGGCTATAACCGTTAATCTTTTCAAGAGTATTCTTAATCTGTTCATCATAGTACGCTGTTGCCTCAGAAAATCTTTTCAGCCTGCAATATAATTTGGCAACATTTTCATTATAACGTCCGCAATTACTAAAGCGGCTTATCATTGTTTTATATTGTTCGATCGCCTTCTCAAACTCGCCTTTTACAACATAACATTCCGCCAGATTAAGATAGGGTAAATGGTCCTTTTTCGGATCCATCTCAATAGCATGTACCAAAGGCGGGATCGCCTCATCAATTCTTCTTAATTTTAGGAGGGCACATCCAAGATTATTATAAGCATAATACTCACCTTCGTTTAACGAAATAGCTTTCTCACAATCAACTACTGCCTTTTCAAGCTCATACAGATCGATATAGAGATTACCCCTTTCCACATAGCCCTCGGATGTTTCATTAAGCCTTATATATTCCGTTGCGTAACGAATTCCCAATCTGCATTTTTCAAGATCATTCTCTTTATTGGAAAGATAACTGTACAGAAACATTAGACGTCTCACAACAACCTGATAATCCGGATCTCTGTCATAGGCGCCCTTGTAGCAGAATAATGCGTTTTTGTAATCCCCGTTTTTCTCGTAACAAATTCCTAATCTTGTCTGCATATATACAGTCTTATTATCCTCATAAAGCTGTCTGCAAAGCTTAAGTGCCTCCTCATATTTACCTGTCTGATTAAGAATATCAACCTTAAGATTCTGCAAAGAAAAAACATCAGGATGATATTTCAGATACTTATTAAGTATTTCCAGCGCCTTCTCATTCTTATTAAGATCCCAGTATATTATCACATGCTCTCTTACAACCTCTTCCGGCTTTTCAATATCAGTATTCTCGTTTTCATTGGTGATCTTATCCGAAAGCTTCTCTATTGCCTCAAGACACTTCCCCAGATTCTCAGCGTTAAAATCTTTATAGTGAAGAACCCTGATACGATAAAGCTCTAACATATCACTTACTATATTAACTTCCTTTGCGCGCTCTAATATTTCTTCAATATCATCATATTGTTCAAATGCAAAAAACACCTCGGCAGCAAGAATATAAGGCGGAGCATATTCGGCATACAGCTCTGTACATGCATAATAATCATCAACTACCTCTTTGGCATTTTTCAATTCATAGTTAGCACGCTGTCTGTGAACGAACGCCGGGAAAAATCCGGCATCCTCTTTAATGATCTCATTACATTTATCTATACATTTTTCATATTTCTTTTCTGCAAGATAGAATTTGGCAAGCTGTTCCATATAAGAAAGTTTTACAAGACGGTTCTTCTCCTGCGCTATTGATCTGTCAATATATTCTACAGCTTCATCCTTATTGCCGTTCTTCATCTCAAAAAGACATACGCCTATAGAAAAATTAGCCAGTGAAAGTCTGTTCTTCCGCTTGCTCATTTCCTTAGAACCATCCTCAATACTGTTCTTAATAAGACCAAGCCATTTAACCGCCCACGGATAAGCCTTATCATAATCATCATTGGCAAGATACAACCTGCACCTAAGATTAACGTAATCATATTCATCATTTTCAGCAACATCATCAAGCAGTTTTATACCTTTTTCAAATTCCCTCTGCTGATAATAGCACCAGCCAAGCTTTATTATATTCTCTATACTGTTATCTGTTTTGAGCTGCTCATTATACTTATCAACGAGATATGAATTAATGATATCAAGAAGCGAAAGTGAATCTACATCCTGAACCTTTTCTTCAAGTATGTCCTCTACCTGCTCTTTTGCATTTTCATAGTCTCCTTCTACAACAAGACATTTGGCAATTCCCAAAAGAGCACTGTAATTAACAACACCCTCGTCATTTTGGCTGATCTCTTCAAATGCCCGCTTTGCCTCAGCTGTTTTTCTGTTAGCCAATAAGGCTTCACCGTATATCCTGTGGATATAAATATTGGCTGAATATTCAAAATCAAGCTCCTCCATGATATTCAGCGCCTGTTTTCTAAGCTCTATAGAATTGTCACTATCCACATCGGCACTTTCCTCTTTATCACTCCCCAAATTCCCGGATAGTTCCTTAAGTTCTCCTGCTTTAAGAAGAAGGTAACATGCTTTTTCAACCTCCAAAAAAGGATGCCTGATCTCAAAGCTTTCAAGCTCTTCTATAAGCTTTGTCAGCCTTTCTGTTTCGCCTCTGTCTTCCGCTCCTTTAAGCTCAAATAATTTATTGATATATTCATCAGGGCGGTCCTTTAGATTCCCGTCAAAATATTCATACGCCAAAAAGCCCTGATTATTGATCTGCCATGCCACATAATCAAGATAATTCTCCGGAAAATGTTCCTTCAACGCTTTGATGTTATCCAAATAGTCAAAACGTTTATCGATAAGCTGCCAAACCTCCTGAGGAAGATAAGAATGCGTCATAAGAAAAATAAGCAGCTTTTCACTTGCCTCCATCTCCATATCAAGATCATCACAAATCGGATCATTTAATACTGCCTTCCATTTGGATACATCCCTTCTAAGACCCATATCGGAATATATCTCTTCTACCTTCAAAATCCACTTATCAATATCATTCTGAGGCAGTTTTGTTTTTGATGGATCATTTTCTTCTCTATCATCCTCATCCGGCTCATCACAGTATTCCAAAGCCTTCTCATAAGCTCCCCTCAACTCTTTAAAGCCTTCCTGGTCATCCTCCGGATTGACATTTTTAAGTTTTTTTAAATAGGACTTTCTGATAAGATCTTTATCTTTAGTTTTTTCTATTCCAAGAATCTTCCATATCATTATAGTGCCTCCAATATGATGATTTTACTATCAACTTACAATATGTCGCAGCTACATTGCTTCTATTCGTGGCTGTTTGTGAACTGTAACTATAATAACACATTTTATTAAATAAAACACAAAAACACTTGATTTTTATCATGAAATCTACTATCCTTATCATGTTTTTGCAGTAGTTATATTTTGATGAGGGTATCAATAATACCTTTTCCGGGCAAGCCTTATTGCTTTTCCCGGCTCTATCAATCATATATGGAGGTAATAATAATGAACACTAAAGAATTAAAGCCCATCAAAGAAGGCAAGGTACGCGAGATCTATGATAATGGTGACAGTCTTATTATGGTAGCAACAGACAGGATCAGCTGCTTTGATGTTATTCTCAAGAACACGATCAGCAAGAAGGGTACTGTCCTTACACAGATGTCAAAGTTCTGGTTTAACATGACCTCAGACATCCTTCCCAATCACATGATCTCAGCAGATGTCAAGGATATGCCTGAATATTTCAGAAAGCCTGAATTCGATGGTAACAGTATGATGTGCAAAAAGCTTACAATGCTTCCTATAGAATGTATCGTAAGAGGATATATTACCGGAAGCGGATGGGCCAGCTATAAAAAGAACGGAACTGTATGTGGAATAAAATTACCTGAAGGTTTATCAGAATCCGACAAGCTTCCCGAACCTATATACACTCCTTCTACCAAGGCAGAGATAGGTGATCACGATGAAAATATATCTTACGAGCAGAGTATAGATGTACTTGAAAAAGAATTCCCCGGACATGGTGAAGAATACGCAACCAAATTAAAGGAATATACGATCGCACTTTACAAAAAATGTGCAGATTATGCTTACACTAAGGGAATAATCATAGCTGATACAAAGTTTGAATTCGGTTTAGACGAAAACGGTAACATTGTATTGGGTGATGAAATGTTAACTCCTGACAGTTCAAGATTCTGGCCTGCAGACGGATATGAGCCCGGTCATGGTCAGCCGTCATTTGACAAGCAGTTCGCAAGAGACTGGCTTAAGGAGAATGAAGGCAAGCACGATTGGGAGCTTCCTGAAGAGATAGCTCAAAAAACAATCGACAAATATCTTGAAGCTTATGAAAGAATTACCGGCAGCAAGTTATAATACCTTACAAAAGAATTTTGTATAAAGTCAAGACTCGCTCGCGAGTCTTGCGCGCCGGATTCGGGTCTGCTTTAGCAGACTCACTTCCTATTCGAATCCGTGCGCAT
>OMSZ01000174.1 GCA_900313855.1 uncultured Eubacteriales bacterium | reverse complement strand
TGATGCGGGAACTAATCTGACATCGATAGGTGAGAATAGTAAAACGCCCAGCGCGATTTTGTATGGTCTGCTGCTTTCTGTGTATGTAATCCTGGTTGGACCGGTATTATACATTATTCTAAAGAAGAAGAATATTCGTGAGAAGATATGGATAGCTATTCCTATAGTTTCTGTTGCGTTTACCGGGATCATTTATCTGACAAGCTTCTTATACAGGATCAATAAACCGATACTTAATACATTTTCAATTATTAATATTTCGGAGGAGCAGGCGTATGAGAATGTATACGCGGAGCTTATATGCCCGAATATAAAGAGATATGATATGAAGATCTCTGATAAATACAGTGATTTTCAATGTAAAAACGAGTACGATTACGGCTTTTTCGGTAATAATAATTCCGTTGAAAAAGGGCAGTTTGATTATATGATATTGGATAACGGAACAGACTATAGCATGGTATTTAACAGTAATGAGCTTTTTGACCGTTATACCTTTGGATTCGGAAGAATAGTACCGGAGGGTTTTGGAAAGATAACATATAACATTGACTGTACGACGACAGGTTTTTCGGGGACTATCACCAATGATACTGCATTTGACCTAAAGGATGTGGTGCTGAACTTCGAGAATCATTACTATATGGCTGGAGATATCAAAAAGGGGGAAACGGTTGCCATTGATCCATCTAAGATAATCGATTCGCAGGGGTATGGCGTTTTTGACGGACTTTATAATAACTATAATAATTCTAATTATACTAATAAAATAAGTTATCAGCAGTATCAGATCGACAGTTCCATTGAGACTAATCTGATAGATATCAACAGATTCAATACCGGCTATGTGTGGGGAACAATAGAGTCATATAAGACGGAGCTTATGAGTGATAAAGACGTTAAGAGCTCTGGAACTGCGGTAATTATAAACGGTTTTCGTCAAGAATATAGTGATGTCAGTGGTTCGTATTATCCGAGTATTGCGAATTTTGCGGTTGATACCCAGGGCGATATGGACGGTAATTCAGGTTACCTTTATGGTATGACGGCTGAAGTTACATATTCCTTTGAGGGAGCTGGAGATATCGATACATTAAGGGCTGAGAAGGATACAGCTGTAGATGGCGTATATGCTGATGTCTATGCTTTTAATATGGATACGGGCGAATACGATATAATATTTGCGGATAATGATACATTGTCAGGTAAAGAGCTTAATAAGTATCTAAGTCATGGAATATTAAAGCTCAAATACGAAAGAAACCAGAGTACTGTAAACTATGATTATGCGAATTGCCTGCTACCAAAGATTTCGGCCGGCGGTAAATGATAGTTGTTAGTGGTATCGAAGAAGGATCGGAAAAAGAGTATATTTATTGATATTATGGTGAACGACAAAAAATAATCTGCCCTTCACTATAATGCCACCGGCGGATGCGCACGGATTTGCGTCGGTATTATGCTACATGCAGTTGCAGGAGGAAATGTGATGTTAGATATTGTTGGTTTGACTAAGAGATATGGCAGATTTCTTGCGGTAGATGAACTTAATCTTCATATAGATAAAGGCGAGATTTTTGGATTTGTCGGACCTAACGGAGCGGGTAAGACCACAACTATGAAGATAATATGCGGTCTGTTGGATGCGACAAAAGGCGTTGTCACCGTGGATGGGATTGATGCCTTGAAAAGAGCGGATGATATAAAGCGCAAGGTTGGATACGTACCTGATTTCTTCGGTGTGTATGATAATTTAAAGACTATGGAATATATGGAGTTTTTCGCTTCAATGTATGGCATGGGTAAGAGTGATGCCGACAAGATAGCCGATGGTCTGCTTGAGCTTGTCAATCTGTCGGATAAGAAGGATGTATTCGTTGATACGTTGTCAAGGGGAATGAAACAGAGACTTTGTGTTGCAAGGGCGCTTATTCATAATCCGGATCTTTTGGTGCTTGATGAACCCAATTCAGGTCTTGATCCAAGGGCGCGTTTTGAGATGAAAGAGGTTCTTAAAAATCTCGGCGCAATGGGAAAGACTATTATCATAAGCTCGCATATTCTTCCGGAGCTTTCAGAGATGTGTACCAGTATAGGCATTATGGACAGGGGGCATCTTGTAACAGCCGGACATGTTGATGAGGTTATGAACAGATCTCATGGCGGAGCAAGAATTCATGTAAAGATCGTTGATATGAATGATGATGAGACCGGGATTTCAAAGGATAAGCTTAACACCATGCTTTTAGAGCAGCCGGATGTGAACAAGGTAAGCTTTACTGAGGATGAAATGCTGCTGACTTTTTCCGGCGATGAAAAGGCACTTGCAAAGCTTCTCAAAATACTTGTCGAAAACGGGATAATGATAAGTGGTTTTTACAAGGAAAAGGAAGATCTTGAAACTTTGTTCCTGGATATTACGGGTAATTGACTGGAGGGTATT
>OMSZ01000195.1 GCA_900313855.1 uncultured Eubacteriales bacterium | reverse complement strand
TAATAACAACGCAGCAAGACGTAGAGCCAGAGCTGCAAGACAGAAAAAGCAGCTCGAGGATTACCAGAAAAGGCAGGATCTGAACAAAGAGCTCACGGAAAAGGCTATTGAGCATCATAAAGAACTGTATGGGACATAAAAGTTATAATCGTCAACACTATGTGATAATTACAAATAATATGAGTGTTAAAATTGGTTTATGTAGGCTGGGCAGCTAAGCCCAGCCTATTATCGTGTTATTCAACAAGTTGCCCATAGAACAGCAATTCAGGTTCTTCCGCATCTGTATGGCGGAAAGCGGGAGCTAATCATCAAGTTCTATATGCAGGGAATGGGAGGTCATGCCGACACTTTGGGATACTGCCTTATGCCTTTGACTCTCAACAGCGATGATACCTGGAACCTGGAGAGATCTGAGTTCGTATTGGACAAGTAAGAAAAGCTAGAGTTTTATTTGGCGGTATGCAATCAAGTGGATTGTAGACCGCTTTTTCTTTGTATAGATTATTTGATGATTTTTAACATGCTGATATAATTAGAAATCGGGGATACTTTATCTTGGATGGAAGGTATGAGAAGAAGAAACGTTATTGAGGGATTTCATTCTGGCATGTGCGTTTTGTCTGCATGTGCTTTTTTCTCAAATACAACTAAAGGAATGGAAGAATGTTAATGACAATATGGTCTATAGTCAGACTTATATTTTTTATGTTCATGGTACCCATGTGCATTGGACAACTGTTCAAATTTATTTTGAAAAAAGACCTTAGAACTCTGGGTATTACTTTTTTACTTGGATTTTTTATCTATTCAGGGATTGTTCAGATAATATCCATCTTATGTATTATGACCATTGCAAACAAGCCATATACCTTTGAGACTTGTTTCAAGTGGTGTCTTTTTGCGGTACTGTTATTTGTTGTGGCAGGGATTTTCAGATTTGACAAGAATATACTGAAAAAGCCAGATATAAAGAGCCTTAGCATTGATACCATGATCTTTTATGGAATATTTTTCGCACTTGTAGTTTTCCAAATGGTAATGGCAGTTGCAACCAGAATATTTGACGGAGACAATTCGTATTATGTCACTCAATCTGTAATCGCACAAAAAATGGGAGCAATGTATACTATAGATCCCAATAAAGGCGGAAGCATTATGCTTGATGGCAGGCATGCGCTTGCGGCCATTCCGATGTGGATAGCGTTTATTGCAAAAGCTGCGGGTGTACATTCGACAATCGTTGCATATACAGTTTGGCCGATTCTGGTTATTCCGCTGGTATATTTTATCTACCACGAGATAGCTAAAGTACTTTTTGCGGATAATACCGCGATGAGACCGATTTTTATGATCATGGTCAATATGCTTATGATCTTTGGAAATATATCGATCTATACTCCCGCAACATTCTTTTTGATGAGAACCTGGCAGGGAAAGTCCATGCTTACAAGTATCGCCTTTCCAACTATCATGTTGATATTTTTATGGATGTTTAAGGGAACAGCCGGAGAAGAGAAGAGACTTTTGCAGAGAGCTTCTTTTTGGGTGTTGCTTACTCTGGTGAATATGTTTTCAGGAATGTGTACAGAAATGGGAGTTGTGTTCGGAGCGGGACTGGTTTTACTACTTACACTTGTACTCTTGTATTCCTCAAAGCGAGTGACAGTTCTTTTAGGAGCATTTTGCAGTATTATTCCAAATCTTGTTTATGTTATGCTTTATAAGTTTATGTGAGGATGATATATGTACGGAATTTTTAGGGAATGCTGGGTCGACCTTAAGAGATATGGTGGACTTGGAAACGGAAGTATCTGGATAATATTTTGGCTTCTTCTATTGATATCATCGATTTATCTTATAGTAAAAGAATCTGATGTAAGAAAGAAAATTATATTTGGAGTAATGCCGCTTGTTGTAGTTGCAGGATTTCTTTTTCCGATAACAAAGAAGCTGTTCGTGAAAGTGGCAGGAATTGACAATGCCAATACGTATTACAGAGTTTTATGGATCATTCCAATGTATGTTACAATTGCATACGCGTTTACCAAGCTTATTGCAAGTTTAAATAGTACGGTTAAAAAGCGTACTGCAGTTGGTGTCGCAGCTGTGGTTATTATAATCACAGGTTCATGTGTATATGCAAATGAACATGTATATATGGCGGAAAACATATATCATCTACCGCAAAATGTGATAGACATCTGTGACAAGATAAAGCCCACAGAGGACGAAGGAATAGTAAGGGCTGCTTTTCCTCCGGAACTGGTCTACTTTGTAAGACAATATGATCCTAATATACTGATGCCTTACGGAAGGGATTATGTCGATCATGATTATTACACCGGAGTTTTCAAAGTTATGAAGGAAGAAGAAATTGAAACCCAAGAGCTTTTGTATTATACAAGAGTGGATCTGGACAGATATATAATCCTTCCTGCGGACAAAAAACTGGATGAAGACATAACAATGTATGATGCGAAGCTC
This sequence comes from uncultured Eubacteriales bacterium, assembly GCA_900313855.1. GTDB lineage: Bacteria > Bacillota > Clostridia > Lachnospirales > Lachnospiraceae > CAG-590. The sequence goes on along the minus strand of OMSZ01000195.1, from coordinate 193 downwards.
GTAGGCACTATAGACGGATATAATATCTTTGAGGATATCCTGATAAGCGAGAACCGGGAAGAAGAAAGAGAAGATTACGTTAATGCAAGAATGAACGTGTATGGAGAATAATACGATGGCTTATGAAGATCCTCAAATAGTTCAGGAATGGCTCGATTCACTTGGTGATCTGGATGTAAAAGTAAAAAAGATG
>OMSZ01000196.1 GCA_900313855.1 uncultured Eubacteriales bacterium | reverse complement strand
ATTTCTTACTCTCTTCTGTCTTACTATCGTCTGAGTTTCTTTTCTTTTTCTCCCGGTAAAGCGCCTCCTCAGCGCGCTGTCTTAATACACTTTCTCTACGTTTTTTAATCGCTTCTTCTTTCTTATGCTTATCAAATGAAAAGATTGCCGTGCCCTTTTTGACTGGCTCATGGTCGATCATAACAGGAATATTACTATCCGGTTTGATATAATCCACCTCATAATAATCTGCCGCATCAATAGGCATATTCTTCTTTTTAAGAAGTGTTCTGCATATAGTACCCACTAACGCATACAGACATGCAAAGCAGGGAGCACCGAGAATCATTCCCGGAACACCGAAGAAGCCTCCGCCCACAAGGATCGCAAACAGTATCCACATACTTGAAAGATTAAGTCTGTCACCAAGGATTACCGGACCGATGATATTACCGTCCACCTGCTGTAATACGAGTACGAATATCGCAAAAATAATACCGTATTTGAAATCCACCATCATAAGAATAAGCACAGACGGTACAGCACCAATACATGGTCCAAAGTAAGGAATGATATTGGTAACTCCGATTATTATACTGATCAGGACAGCGTAATCGAACTGTACAATAGTCATAAATATGTAACAGATGAGACCGATAATAAATGAATCAATTATCTTACCACTGATAAATCCGCCAAATACCTGATCCATATATCTGACACCGCGTATTATCTGATTGGCAACACTAGTCTCAAATATACTGTAGGTAAGCTTCTTTCCGCCTGCGACTAATACCTCTTTCTCCAAAAGAACATATACCGATATGATCACGGAAAGAATGACATTTAACATAAGCCTAAGTCCGCCGACAATACCACTCGTGATCCCGGAAACGATCTTGTCCATATTCGGAAGTATATTATTATTGAGATAATTAAGTGCCTGAGAGTACATTCTCTCATATGCGATCAACATATACTTACTAAGTTCTGAATTCTTTTTATCAAAGGACATGATCCACTCATACACACGATCATAATAATTAGGAGCTTCCTTAACAATATTGATAAGCGATTGATACACCTGAGGAATTACCATATAAAGACCTCCGATAACCAACATCAGAAATAGAGTCATGGTAAATACTATACCCATTCCTCTTGAAAACTTCTTTCTGCCAGTCTCATCCTTAAATAAGAATCCTCCAACAGGTGAAAATATATAATGTTCAAAGAAATTCAGAACAGGATTTTCAAGATAAGCCAGGGTAAATCCTATTACTATCGGAAAGAAAGTATTGGTGATCATCAAAAGAAACTGCTCGTATTCCTTCTTATGCTCCAATCTGTAATTAAAAAGAAGCGCAAGCACAATAACCGCCAAGGCGGTGGCACCTGCTTTGATGTATTTGTTATTGAGATTAAACTTCAAAATGATCGCCCCCATATTTCAGGAAATAGATATTCACATTATAATGCAAATTATCGTTTTAGTCTATATAATAATGCGTAGAATTACCAATGTTTTCTTATGAAATAAAATGGAGACTGTATTATAACAGTCCCCATTAATGATTAATGCTATTCGTACCCTGGTTAATAATTATGCCTGCGGTGCATTTCCTTCTTTTCCAACTTCAACTATTGATTTTGCAAGTCCTGCAATACCCTGAATCTCTGAAGGAATAATGATCTTGGTAGCCTTACCGTCAGCAGCCTTGCCAAATGCCTCTAAGCTCTTTAACTTGATAACGGCATCACTAGGTGTTGACTCATTCAATAATACGATACCATCTGCGTTAGCCTTCTGGATCGCAAGAATAGCCTCTGCCTGACCTTCAGCCTCGCGGATAGTAGCTTCCTTCTTAGCCTCTGCACGAAGGATTGCCGACTGCTTCTCTGCCTCAGCCTCAAGAATAACAGATTCTTTGTGACCTTCTGCACGAAGAATTGCTGACTTCTTCTCTCCTTCAGCGATAAGGATCTGCTCACGTCTCTCACGCTCTGCCTTCATCTGCTTCTCCATCGCATCCTGAATAGCTGCCGGAGGGATAATGTTCTTAAGCTCAACACGGTTAACCTTGATGCCCCACGGATCAGTTGCCTCGTCAAGTGTAGCTCTCATCTTGGTATTGATCGTCTCTCTTGACGTAAGTGTCTGGTCTAACTCAAGATCACCGATAATATTACGGAGAGTTGTCGCTGTAAGATTCTCGATAGCCATGATCGGATTCTCTACACCATAACAGAAAAGCTTAGGATCTGTAATCTGGAAGAATACGACGGTATCTATTCTCATAGTAACGTTATCCTTTGTAATAACCGGCTGAGGAGCAAAATCAACAACCTGCTCTTTAAGCGTTACTCGCTTTGCAACCTTATCGATCACCGGCATTTTAATATGCATACCAACTGACCATGTTCCCGTATAAGTACCAAGACGCTCAATAACATAGGCATGAGCCTGCGGTACGATACGAATACTGCTCATTATAACAATGATCACCAAAAATAATAAAAATACTAAAAAACCAAAACCTGCTCCCATTAATGAAAACCCCTTTCGTTTTATAAATTATGATACGGACAAAAAACATCCGTTAACATACATGTATTATCATCATACTCTAATATTACTTAACATTACGTTATACGTATTCAATATCTGAAAATCGACATTAAGCTTACTAACCCAATATCAGACTGTTGACATTATATTTCATATATCTAATATCAGACATTCGATATTATCTCTTCGGTAAGCTTATCCTCATCAGCCTTTTCAACAATAAGCTTTACACCGGAAATATCAACTATATGAGCCATATAACCTTCCGGAATGATAACACCATCCTCAGCAGTTCTTGCCGTCCACTCCATACCGTTGATCTTGGCACGTCCTGTTTCCTTGAGATTATCTATCTCTTCTATTACAACCGCATTCTGACCAACTAACGCCTCAGCATTAGTTTTCTCCGTATTAGGATCTAGATGCTTAACCGCCCATGGTCTGGTAAATGCTAACAGAACTATTGCAACTACAACAAACAGAATTATCTGAACAACAAGATTAGCTCCGCATAATGCAGCAATCGCAGCAACAAACGCTCCTCCTGCAAACCATATAGTAGTAAGTCCAAGGCTGATGATCTCAATAACAATAAAGATTGCTGCCAGTAATAGCCAGCATAACACCTCTGAACCCATAACCATGTTCTATTCTCCTTCCTTGATTTATGATCATTTATCTTAATAATATTAACCTTAGTTAATATTATTATACATTCCTGCCATCTGTTCCCTGTATGATATATGATCATTTACCATCGTAGATAAGTAATGAATCAATATCATATTTTGACAATCTTTCTCTACCCTTAAGACCGGCAAGCTCCATGACAAATTCGATCTTAACAACCTCTCCGCCAAGTGATTCGACCATCTCGATAATTGCCTCGATAGTTCCACCTGTTGCAATAAGATCATCAACAATAACAACCTTATCCCCGGGTTTTATTGCATCCTTATGCATCTCGATCACAGCTGTGCCGTATTCAAGCGCGTATTCCTTCTCAATAGTCTCACACGGAAGCTTTCCCTTCTTTCTGACCGGCACAAAGCCTTTGCCGTATGCATAAGCAACCGGCATACCAAATATAAAACCTCTCGACTCCGGTCCGATCACAACATCAAAAGCCACACCCTTAAGATTCTCGATTATTCCGTCTACGGATTTCTTAAGTCCTTCCGGATTCTGCAATATAGATGTTATATCCCTGAAAATAATTCCCGGTTCAGGGAAATCCGGTATGCTCCTTACATATTGATCTATGCCATACTTATCCTGCATTGTAAAACCTCCTGCTAATATAATATTCGCCTGCGACCCTGCCTGATGCATGATCACAGTGTAGAAATGTCTCCCCCTTCCGTAACCGGCTTGTCGCAACCCTGCCCCGGAAGGTATCGGTATTTCTAAAAGCACGAAAAATCATAATTAGAATAGCACACATTTCAATTACTTTCAAGAGTGAGCGGTATAATCATTATCTGTCATTATTAATTATTAATTCCCATGCGGTCATGTACCATCCGGAAAACTCCGCATTTTTTGTATAACTGATCAACTGTCAACATATAATTAATAAAACACATACTACGGAGTATTAAATGTTAATTCCTCCAAAAATATTCCGAAAACGTCCAAATGATAAGACAGCCTCTGCTTCACTTATCATAACTGTCTTTTTCGTAGTATTAATTCCTGTCGTTTTTCTGTTATATCAAAACAATTGCCGGACTGAAAGCAAAAACTACCGTGACAACATTTTATCTTCAGTTAACAATGCAAAGAACTTCAAAGAATTCTCAGACAATCTGTTTCGTTATGAAGTAACCAACAATTCTGTCACAACAGCATTTACATTAAAAAATCCCGAAGAATATGGTATTCCCGATCTTTCTCCGGTTCTAAATGATATCTCTGCCAGACAATATTCCAAAGACGCTAAAGGAAAAATCTCTGAAAAGATCATCGATCGTATACAGAAAAAACTATCAGCCTTCCCTAAGGAAAATTTAACCGGTAAAGATCAGCTTATCTATGAGCTTATAGATAAACATTTAACGCTCAGCAAGGAAATGAGTAAATACTCCTATTACGAAACCATGCTGGGAAAAAGCAGCGGCGCATTTGCGAAGCTTCCCGTAACTTTATGCGAATATCCATTAGATGACGAAGATGATGTTAAGACCTACCTTACTCTTGTAAGCCAGGTTCCCGATTATTTTAAAAATGTAATAGAATATGAAAATGACAAGGCAAAGCATAATATGCCAACGCCTGTCTTTCTTCTAAAGGAAAGCCGGTCTGAGCTTGAAAATCTGATCAAAAATCTTAAGACTGACGATAATTGTTTTGTCACTACTTTCAACGAGCGCATTAAAAATATTGAAGATATATCCGTAAAGAATAAGAAAAAGTATATATCAAACAATAGATATTATGTCAACCGTTACATAATACCCGCATACGAAGAGATATATGATTACATTTACACGTCTATCAGAAACTCCGGTTCAAGTAATTCAAAAATATCACAAAGTCAATCAAAGAATAAGGAAAATCTCCCTGACCTTGATACTTCATATGGTCTTAGCTCATATAAAAACGGAAAGAAATATTATGAACTTCTTGTAAGGGACGCTACAGGTTCTGACAAAACCGTTAATGATCTTATCACGATGACTGAAACCACCTTAAACAACACCTTATCCGAAGTGCTGCGTATTGCCACAACTGACACCGATGCCTACCTCTACTACTGTGATCATCCTTTAGAGAGCGGATTTCATTCTCCTGACGGAATACTTACAGCACTCTCCATGATGATGCGAAATGATTATCCACCCTTAGATAAAACCCCTTCCTACACCGTAAGAAAAGTTCCGGACTCTCTTTCCGATATGCTTAGTCCGGCTTTCTACCTGATTCCCCGGATAGACAACTACGATAACAATATTATCTATATCAATCCTCAATACACCAGTGAAGCAAATGGCAACATCTTCACAACACTTGCCCACGAAGGATTTCCGGGGCACCTGTACCAAACCGTATATTTCAACAATACAGATCCTGCTCCAATACGCCAGATACTCGATTATCCCGGCTATGTTGAAGGATGGGCCACGTATGTTGAGCTTAATTCGTTCTCATTTATTGATCATCCGCAATATGCCGAAAGCCTTCCGGCACTTTACCGCTCCGATTCTATCATAAGTCTTGCCCTTTCCTCGCGCATAGATATCGGTGTCAACTACGAGGGCTGGACACTAAATGATACCTGCAAGTATTTTGAAGATCTTGGATTTAACAGCTACTATGCAGGAGATATCTATTCCTATGTGGTTGAAGCTCCCGCCAACTACCTAAGCTACTTCATTGGTTATCTGGAAATAATGCAGCTTAAAACAGATTACAAAAATTTTAAAATGGAGAATTATTCAGAAATTGAGTTTCACAGAGCGCTTCTTGATATAGGGCCTGCGGATTTTGCAACTATCAGGAAGTATCTGCTCCGATAAACTCAAATTTGCAAAAATGTGTATAAACGCCACAGCATCTGTCCATACTTCAAATAACCGCAGGAAATATATCCTGCGAACAATTTGAAAGGAGATTTGACATATGAGTAAATTAACAGAAAAAGAATTATCTTCATTGAACGCATTGCTTTCGGAAGAAGAGCTTCTTGTTAAGAAGTTCAATAACTTAGCGGAACAGGCAACAGATCAGGCTGTAAAAAGCGAACTTAAGGATATTGCAACAAGACATCAGTCGCATTTTAATAAGCTTTACAGCCATTTAAGTTAAGGAGGATATGACAATGGAACAGATGCAGGAAAAAGACATTTTAGGAGACGCACTCTCAACACAGAAGCATTGTACGGATAATTACAACACCTTTTCCAACGAGTGCCTTCATGAGGATTTAAGATGCACTATGTTAGACATTCTTTCAGAGGAACACAATATGCAGCAGGATGTATTTAACACGATGCACGACAAGGGCTACTATCCTACACCGGAAGCACAACAGCAGAAAATTGATGAGGCTAAGCAGAAATTCTCGGCATCATTTAAGTAATATAATTATATCTATAAAAAAATCCGGTATAGTCTGAATAATTCAGCCCTATACCGGATTTTTATTATAATCATTTCACTGTTACTTTAACCTTCTTGGCATATCCGTTTCTTGCATATACATAGATAATACATGTTCCCTTGGCAATTCCCTTTATCTTACCCTTCTTACTTACCTTCGCAATCTTCTTGTTTGTAGTTGCATATCTAAACTCCTTAGCATGTGCGTCAGTAAGTTGTTTCTTTGACTTATCAACAAGAACGGTCTTTGCTTTGATCTTTTTAGTCTTTCCAACCTTCACAGTGTACTTACTCTTAGATAATTTTATTTTCTTGACATTGGTATATTTCACACTCTTTCTTCCCACCACATGTCCTGTTATGGTCTTGCCAAGAACTACTTTATTACCATCAATCACTTTGTATGATGCTATATATACCTTGAAGTTCTTCTTAAGCTCAATCTTCTTGCCTTTAATTTTTGATACTTTTACAGAAGTTATACCATTATTCGTTATCGTCTTTACCGGTTTGCCGAACTTCT
>OMSZ01000409.1 GCA_900313855.1 uncultured Eubacteriales bacterium | reverse complement strand
CTCATTACCAAGTAGGTGCATAACACTAGAACTCACTTCGTTCGTTAAGTGTTATTGGAAGTACCGGCGGTCACAAAGGGTCTGCTTATGGATTCTGTATAATATGCACAACGCATTATGAGTTACAACGAACAATCCGGATTATAATACCACATGTTTTTATAAAATGCAAAAAAATGTGCATAATTATGCTAATTAAACTAATAAATACGCAAAAATCATAAAAAAATCATAGTGACAAAAAGTGTAAAACATCTTATAATTATGAAGTCGTTTGCAAAAATAATATCTTTATATTATTAGCATTTAATATATTTCATTTTGCAAATGACAGAATATGAATATTATACTTTCGAAAAGAATTAGATCTGGAGGATATCTGGTCATGGATATATTGTCGATTCTGCAATTACTTGGAGGAATTGGATTATTTTTATATGGAATGAGCCTTATGGGTTCTTCGCTTGAAAAGCTTGCCGGTTCGGGGTTAGAAAGAATTCTTGAAAAATTAACCACGGGTAAAAACAAAGCTGCCGGCTACGTTAAGGGCTGGGCGCTTGGAACCGGCGTTACTGCCATAATACAGAGTTCCGCAGCCACAACCATCATGCTTATCGGTTTCGTCAATGCCGGTATCATGAAATTGGCACAGGCTATACCTGTAATTATGGGTGCCAATGTCGGAAGTACAGTAACAGCTCAGATCCTCCGCCTCGGTGATCTTGGTTCAGACAATATATTCATACAGCTTATCAAACCTGCTTCCTTCGCACCTATGCTTGTCGGCGTGGGAGCATTTATTGTACTCTTCTCAAAGAAGAAACAGGCTAAGAATATCGCAGGTATATTGGTAGGTCTTGGAGTACTCTTCTACGGAATGACGAACATGGAGGCAGTATTTGCTCCTCTTAAGGATTCCGAGGCATTCCAGAAAGCATTCGTTTCCTTCAACAATCCGCTTTTGGGAATTATAGTCGGTCTGGTAATTACAGCTACGATTCAAAGCTCTAATGCATCTATCGGTATTCTACAGGCGTTATCCGCAACCGGAAGTGTCACCTATGCTACTGCTTTTCCTATCATTGTCGGTGCTAATCTTGGTAAGGGAATGACTACAATACTCGGCGGTATCGGCGGCAACAAGAAATCGAAACGTCTCGTATTAAGCTACCTTCTATTCAACCTTTTTGGTGCGATAGTATTCTGCGTTATCATTTATTCGTTATATTATACTGTAGGAATAGGTTTCTTCGGGGATACGATCAATCGAAGCGGTATCGCTAATATCCACTTCCTGTTTAATTTCCTTACAAGCCTTATTCTTCTTCCGTTCTCTCAGAAGCTTAGCAATCTGACAGAAAAGATCATCGGCGAAGAAGAGATATCCAAGTCTGACAAGGAGCTTGCAACCTTAGACGATATGCTTCTAAATACTCCTACAATTGCCTTGGAGCAGTGCCGCAACGTCATTTCCTCCATGGCAGACGCAATTTACGAAAACTACAAGCTTGCAACAAGCCTTATATATCATTATGATCCTTCCAAATTCGATACTTTAGAGGAGAATGAAAGCTTCATTGACAAATGTGAAAGCGCTCTGTCATCATATATAGTAAAGATCAACTCGAAGAGGCTTTCTAAGGATGACAGACTTGTTGTTGCAGAGATATTAAATTCCGTCAGTGATTTTGAACGAATGGGCGATCACTGTATGAATATCTATTTCGTTGCCCAGGATAAAAACGAACAGAATATTCACTTCTCTCCTGCCGGACATTTCGAGGTGGATACAATAATAGATGCCGTTGATAACATAATGAAAACTACATTCGAGAGCTTTAAGAATGATGATTCTGCATCAGCATTAAGAATTGAACCTATGGCAGAAAACATTGACCGTCTTAAGGAAATAATCAAGACTCATCATGTAGAACGTCTCCAGACCGGTGACTGCGGTATTCCGGGTGGAATCTCATTGGTTGATCTTGTTACAAGCTTTGAAAGAATTGCATCGCACTGTGCCAACATTTCTCTTCATGTTGTCAAAAGAGTTGATAACAGCAAAGGCTTTGATGAGATGCATGGACATACCAACGATAGCTTCAGCGAGGAATACAAAGCCCTCTACCACTATTATGAGTCTTTGTATGTAACTCCCGTAATCAACGAAAAGCAGTCGTTAGCTGCTGAGATGGAATACAGAAAGAATCATCCTGATACAATTGATACTGTTTCCGACAAAGCATCAAGCAAAAGCAGTGACAAGCACGACAAGCACGAAAGGGACAAGAAGGCTGACAACAAGAAGGCCGATGATAAGAAGACTTACGACAAAAAGACTGCCGACAAGAAAGCCGATAACAAGAAGTCTGATGATAAGAAAACTTACGACAAGAAGGCTGAAGACAAAAAGACTGCCGACAAGAATACCGACGATAAGAAGTCTGATGATAAAAAGCCCGTCGAAAAGAAAACCGATAACAAGAAGATTGATGATAAGAAAACTTATGACAAGAAGGCTGACTACAAGAAGGCCGATGATAAGAACACTGACAATAAAAACGATAACAAGACTTCTTCAGGAAAAAACAAGAAAAGAAAATAATTTAATCTCTGCTCTCAATTATCAGGACTGCCCCGCTTTCTATCTGAATACGGGCAGTCTTTTCTATTATCTCATTACTTACAGTAAGACCGTTGCCCTGCTCTATTACCGCGTTATCAAGGGAATATAGCAGTCCTTTTGTTATAACTCCACTAACAACCGGCGTAACCGGAATTAGTGAAACATAGGTGCCATACTGCTCTGCTTTATCTATTGTTACTTCATTTACACCATATTCCGAGGTCAGCAGCCGGATCCTGTTGTGCTCATCAATAATAGCAGCATCCATCCCCGATCTGCATGCATATAACAGCAAACCGATATTTGCAAGAACATGATCAAGTCTTGAGCCCGTAGCACCCAATATCGTTACTCTTGAAGCATTATCTTCCTTTGCGCAGTATAGAGCAAGCTCCGTATCTGTCTGATCCTTATGAGACGGATGTCGTATTATCCTAACAGATTGCGACTGCTTATCCGCTTCTGCTGTCTGCCTTACCGCATCTGCCGCCTGCTTATCCGCCTCTGTCAACTGCTTCTCATACCTATCAAGGAGCTTTTCATCCACAGTATCAAAATCACCTATTATAAGCTCCGGCACAAGACCTAAAGCATCTGCATACTCAAGACCTTTATCAACAGCAAAGACCTTATCATATGATAAGGTCTTAATGTATTCCTTTGCAAAACAAGTATCTATACCGCCACCGGT
>OMSZ01000412.1 GCA_900313855.1 uncultured Eubacteriales bacterium | reverse complement strand
GCTTGCCGTTATCATCCACGCTCAATATCGGTTTGATCTTAAGCGCGCTTCCTACCATAGCCTCCGCCATTGTGAGACGTCCGCCCTTCTGAAGATAAAAAAGATCATCAACAGTAAACCAGTGCTGGATCCTTAGCTGATTCTCAACGATCCAGTCATATAGCTCTTCAATGGAATAACCCTGTTCCTTTTTCTGTCCTGCAAGATTTAAGCAATAGCCAAGTCCCGCAGATGCGCAGAAAGACTCCACGATCATGATCTTTCTCTCAGGAAATTCTTCAGCAAGCATATTCTTTGCAATATTAGCAGACTGAAATGTACCGGAAAGACCGGAGGTCAGACCAAGATATAATATATCCTCACCATCAGCTAATAACGGCGAAAAATGTTCTATGTAAAGACTCGGATTGATCTGTGAGGTTGTCGAAGATTTGCCCTCTCTAAGCGCCGCATAGAAATCTTCTATTGTCAAAGCCTTCTCATCAGGTTCATATTCAATCTCTTTGCCATCTAATATGATCGTCATAGGAATAACATAAATGTTATATCTCTCGATCAGATCTAACGGCAGATCCAAAGTTGCATCACTAACTAAGCGATAACCCATTGTTTTCTCTCCTTTTTCAACAGACTTAATGTCCTGTACACTCTCTTTCATTAGCAACAAGCGCAATTGTACACCATAATAATATCATTTGTCCAGCAAAATCTTAACAGTCTTATCAATCCAGAGGAATCAGCTTATGCATAACCTTGTAAAGCTTCTCCACGTCCACAGGCTTTCCAAGATGTGCCTGCATCCCTGCCTGTTTGGATTCCACCGCATCCTTATCAGTAGTATCCGACATAAGACCGATTATCGGTATAACCTCACCATCCTCCTTACCTGAAATACGGATACATTTGGTAGCTTCACGTCCGTCCATAAACGGCATATGCACATCCATGAGTACTGCATCATAAGTAAATGCAGGCTGTGACACGAATTGTATAACTGCTTTACGTCCGTTTTCTACTGTATCAACCGTAAAGCCGACAACCTCCAATACAGCCTTGATCGCATCCTTAGACATCTCACTGTCCTCGGCAAGCAGAATTCTCTTACCGGTGAAATCACCTGCTGCAGGCGGCTGCATTTTCTTCTTTCTTACAGGCTTAGCGCCTTCTTCGGATAGATCAAACGGAAGATTGAACTGCAGATGTGTTCCCGATGCATCAACATTTACACCGATAGATCCACCCATGAGCTGTATTATCTTTGAAGCAAGCGATAGCTCGAAATGTCCTGCGTCAATGCTCTGCTTTTCGTTATCATCAGAGATACCAAAGATACTCTCCTTCATAACATCCGATAAGCTGTTACCTGTATCATCTAACATAAATCTTATAAAAATTTTATTATTATCAGCCGCAACCTGGGTAGCAGTAAGCTTGATCTCGCCGGATATCGGAGTATAAACTATGGCATTATTAATAAGCGCCGTAAGCGCCTGCTGTAATCTTATGGCGTCGCCTAACAACTGGTCGTACTGGCAGTTACATTCGATCTTAAAGTTTACATTCTTCTTCTCGATCCTTTCACGCACCGAAATATCGATCTTATTAAGGAAATTCTTAAGTCTGAATGGCTGCTTTGCGATCACGATAGCGTCGTTATCCACTTTGACGGTTTCAAGTAGTGAATCCATAACCTGCATCATATGTTCAGCATAATTATCGATATTGGACAGACATTCAAGAAGCCTTTCTTCATTCTGGTACACCTGTCTTGCCACACTTGACATACTTATTATACCACTCATAGGATTACGGATCTCATGGGAAATGTTGGCAAGTACCTGACCCTTAAGCTCAGCCGAAGATCTTGCCGCCATCAATGATTCCCACATCTGCCGGCTTTCCTCTATCTGCCGGCTTCTAACCTGCTCAACATCCTGAAACAGAATAAATACCATAACCTCTTTGTTGGAATTATTGTCAAACAATATCTGTCCGTTCATTATGTGATACTCACCCTCGTGAGTACGGTATCTGAAATCAACCTCTTTCTTGATCTCTCCGTTTTCATACGCATTCTGCAGAAAACTTATATCAAAGAATTCAAGGAATTTCTGCTTGTCATCAAGGTGAACCTTAGACAGCCATTTAAGCACAAAATCCATACTGTATGAAAACATATTGTCAACCTGCGGAGAAAAAAGATTGTAAAAAATATCTCTTCTTATCTCCACCGCAATAATGTCTTTATATAGGCTCTGAAGTGCAAATATGAATTTCTTACCGGTCGCTCCCCTTTTACCAACAGGCTGCAATCCTTCCTGATTCTGCAAGGTCATCATATAGCCGGACTTATTGTCCATCATACGTATTCCACAGACACTGCAGTAGAAAGACTGATCCATAAACGGCAGATAAAGCCGCTCCGTATGTTTCCCGCCTTCCGGTATCTTATTCATAATACAATTCCTGCAGGGTTCATCATTACCACGCAATGCTTTATAACAGAATTCTCCCTGTCTTATAAGCGGATACTTCTCCCTGCCGTAGCTGTTGATAAACTGCAGACGCATCTCATCATCTATAAGGTAAATTATCGTCTCTGTAAGCTCATTAGCCCTTTTGAATAAATGATAATCACTCTGTCCCACTATCTCCTTATTGAACTGACGGATAAGAACTTCATTCATGAGCTTTAACAGAACATGAACATCTTTGAATTCACTCTCAGGAAGACTGACTATCCTGTTCCATCCAAGCATAATATATCCTATAAGATTACCGTGGTTCGTCATCTTATATTCCAGTACAGCCTCATATCCCTGACTATGATAAAGCTCCCTCTCCACCAGAGGAAGGATCATCGTTGCCTTGGCAACATACATATCATCATCATCAAAATGATACTCCTCCTCTATCATTCTGATGTACTGTTCAAAATCAATAACCCTGTCAATCTCACCGCTTTCCCAATCAAAAACGATCTCCGGCTGTCCAAAATCATCATCGAAGCGGATAATATACATACTATCCATCTCCAACTCGTGGATAAGCCTCTCCATGGTTCTCTCTATACCCTTAGAAATACTTGAACTGTGCAAAAGATCCTCTATCACTTCTGCTTCTAATAACCCCATATATGTCTTCTCCTCCGTACCTGTATTCAGGTTTCATAAAACAGCTTTGTTTCATCTATTACAGTATATCCTTTTTCATCCAGATTTACAATGATAACATTACAGTTTTTCTGCAATCCTCCCGACCAGTATTGGTCAATCCCATGCTGTTTAACGTAACACATTATCGCCTTATTAAGTGCTCCATGCGCAACGATCATTATACGCTCTAAACCACCATCGGTTAATGTGTGACCATTCTGATGATCGTTGTCATCAACGGCATCATCGTGTTGTCTGCTTTCTATTTCATACTCTTTGTTATTCCCACTGTTTTGGGTTTCACCTTTTTCTTTATCATACTCGCTATCATGCTCCGCGTTCTTCTCACCGTCATATATCAACGGTTCGATCACCTCCTGCATGAATTCCTTAGCCCTTTCACATATATGCTGCAGCGACTCACCGCCATCAGGTGCGACATATTTATCCGGTTCCTTAAAAAAATAGTGGAACGGATCACTTTCATCTTCAAGTAATTTTGAAAAATTCTTACCCTCATATTCTCCAAAACACAGTTCTCTTAATCTGTCATCCCTAATTATCGGAATATTCCTGTGTCCTCTGATAAGGCATGCCGTTTCATACGCCCTTATAAGAGGCGAACTGTAAATCCTGTCAAAATGTACATTTTCCAGGTTCCTCCCGGTTTCTCCTGCCAATTCCCTTCCGTATTCACTCAGTTCAATATCTTCTCTTCCCTGCAGTCTCTTATCTGCATTCCATATAGTCTCTCCATGCCGCACTATATATATTTCCATGTTGTGTTCCTTTCTGCCAAATTCGGGGTTTGTAGGGGTAATGCTTTGAGCGAAACTCTTATACGTTGTGTTCGCTTGCAGTTTGTTTGAGGCATTTATTATGGCGTGCGCTCGGATAAAAAAATTAATTG
>OMSZ01000413.1 GCA_900313855.1 uncultured Eubacteriales bacterium | reverse complement strand
TAAGACTCCTAACGGAACAGAGGTTACAGTAAATGTTACTGTAACTGATGAGAATGATGACAAGAAACCGGATGATACTACTAAGCCGGAAGAGACAATATCAGCTAATAACTTTAAGGTTGGTGTCAATGACTTTGATAAGATATTCAATGATCCGAATACACCTGATATTGTTAAGAAGCTGTCTAATGCTAAAGCTTATGAGACCTTGCTTAAGACGCCTGTTCCTATAACAAAGGTGGATACCAGTCAGGTTAAGAAGGAGCCGGGAACTTATCCGGTAACATTAACTACTGATCAGGGAACCAGTACTAAGATCAATGTTATAGTTGATGGAGATTGGGATACGATAGGTGATATTGATAAAGCTTCTGAGGAGAACAAGACGAGTGAAACAATCAAAAATCCTACCGCAAAGGAGCTTGTTAAGGTTGCACCTCCAACCGCTACAGGAGAAGGTGTATCAGAGATCAAGCCTGAGGATATTATATTTGAGAAGACTAATCCGCAGGATAAGCCTGAACCTATCGATCCGACTAAGACAGTTCCACCTACAGGAGCACTTACCATTAACGGTGTGACAGTAAGCAATTATTATGTAAGCTCTGATGGAAAGACATTATATATCCCGAAGGAGCATTTAAGCCTAATGGAAAAAGGAACATATCCTGCAGTGCTTACCTATGCAGATGGAACAGCACAGAAATTCAATGTTACGATTATCGAATATGATGAGAAAACGCTTGTTAAGAATCCTCCGTTGTTCTCAATGTATAAGGAGATCGTATTAAAGAAGAAGAATACTTTCACGGTTAATCTTAAGGGTATCTCAGATTATGCTGTGGTTACTTCAAAGATAAGCGGAAAAGGTAAGAATGCAAAGAAGGTTGTCAAGATTAAGCAGCAGCAGAACGGAGATGTTCTTATAACTCCAAGAAAGGCCGGTAAGAGTCAGGTTACATGTAAGATAATTCAGAATGGCGCAGAGTATAAGGTTGTTGTTGATATTAAGGTGTTAAGACAATATAAGGGTACATCAAAGAACTACAACCTAAAGCCTGCAGGACTTGTTAAGACATCCGGTGAGCTTCCTGAATTCAATGTATATAAGCGTATTGTTAAGGGTAAGAAAACCAAGATCAAGTTCACTAAGGTTGCTACGGATGCCAAGGTTAAGTTCTATGTAGCCAATAAGAAGGAGGCTAAGTCGTTAAAGATCGGTAAGACCAAACGTAAGGGTAAGACAGCAACCTGTACGATCACAGGTAAGAAGAAGGGCTGGGTACATCTTACGGCTGAGATTACACAGAACGGAAAGACTTACTACACAAGACTTCTTGTAAGAATTGATGATAAGACCTGGACTAAGAAGCAGCTCAAGAAATATCTGAAATGATGAATATTGTAATTCTGATCAACAGATTATAGTATTTAATAAAAATCGCACCGGAGAGTTTGATCCGGTGCGGTTTTTGGGTTAATAGTCTTTTCTGTCTTATTTATTACAAAATAAGTTGACCGCAAATACTCATTGAGATATAATGAGCGATAGTGAACTTACAAAGTAAAGCTATAACAGAACAGGAGATAGTTATGAATACCAATAATATTTATCGTAACCGTACACTTGATAATGTGAGCGAGCAGGACGTAGGAGCTGAGCTTACACTTGCGGGTTGGATTGAGAATATCAGAGATCACGGCGGAGTATCATTTATCGATCTTCGTGATATGTATGGCGTGATGCAGATAGTAATGCGTGATACTTCTTTGCTTGATGGTTTATCACGTGAGGATTGCATTAGCGTTTCGGGTGTGATCGAGCATAGAGACGAGGAAACCTACAATCCCAAGATTCCTACAGGTACAATTGAATTAGAGGCTAAGAAGGTTGAAGTGCTTGGTAAGGTATATCGCCAGCTTCCTTTTGAGGTTATGACATCTAAGGAGACAAGAGAGGATGTTAGACTTAAATATCGTTA
Source organism: uncultured Eubacteriales bacterium (assembly GCA_900313855.1). GTDB lineage: Bacteria > Bacillota > Clostridia > Lachnospirales > Lachnospiraceae > CAG-590. The sequence goes on along the minus strand of OMSZ01000413.1, from coordinate 4,311 downwards.
TCTTGATCTTCGTAATGCTAAGGTCAGAGACAATATGATCTTTCGTTCGAATGTGATCAGCTTCTTAAGACAGAAGATGACTGATATGGGATTTCTTGAGATCCAGACTCCGATACTTTGTGCTTCTTCACCTGAGGGCGCAAGAGATTATATTGTTCCTTCAAGGAAATTCAAGGGCAAGTTCTATGCACTTCCACAGGCACCACAGCAGTACAAACAGCTTTTGATGGTGTCAGGCTTTGATAAATACTTCCAGATAGCGCCTTGTTTCCGTGATGAGGATGCAAGAGCAGACAGAAGTCCGGGAGAATTCTATCAGCTTGATTTTGAGATGAGCTTTGCCACTCAGGAGGATGTATTCAAGGTTGGTGAAGAGGTTTTATATGAGACATTTAAGAAATTTGCACCGGAGGGCGCAAAGATCACAGATACTCCATTCCCTATTATAAGCTATAAGCAGGCAATGCTTGAGTTTGGTACGGACAAACCGGATCTTAGAAATCCGCTTAGAATAATAGATGTTACGGAATTTTTCTCAAGATGTACATTTAAGCCTTTCCATGACAAGACGGTAAGAGCTATCAATGTACATGCCAAGCTTTCAAAGGGACAGCATGAGAAATTATTAAAATATGCTCAGTCGATCGGTATGGGCGGTCTCGGATATCTTGAGGTATTAGAGGATATGTCTTACAAGGGACCTATCGACAAATTTATTCCTGATGATATGAAGACAGAGATCAAAGAGCTTGCAGGACTTGAGGCAGGTGACACCATCTTCTTTATTGCTGATGTGGAGGAGCTTGCAGCTTCTTATGCAGGTCAGTTAAGAACAGAGATAGCTGACCGTCTTGATCTCTTAGAGAAGAATGCGTACAGATTCTGTTATATCAATGACTTCCCGATGTTTGAGTATGACAGGGAAAGCAAGAAGATAATATTTACTCACAACCCGTTCTCTATGCCACAGGGCGGACTTACTGCATTAAATGAAAAGGATCCTTTAGAGATACTTGCTTATCAGTATGACATTGTATGTAACGGTGTTGAGCTTTCTTCAGGAGCAGTGCGTAACCATAACCTGGATATTATGGTTAAAGCGTTTGAGATTGCCGGATATACAGAGGAGGATCTCAAGGAGAAATTCGGAGCGCTTTACAACGCATTCCAGTTCGGAGCACCTCCGCATGCAGGAATGGCTCCGGGTGTGGATCGTATGATAATGCTTCTTAAGAATGAGGAGAACATTAGAGAGGTTATTCCGTTCCCTATGAATGGTAACGCTCAGGATCTTATGTGTGGCGCACCTTCTGAGGTAACAGAGCAGCAGCTTAGAGAGGTTCATATCAAGGTAAGACAGTAATATCAAATGCCGGTGGATATATCTTTTGATAAGATAATGCCGGAATATATAGGATTGTCGTTGAATAATAAAATGAAGGTTAAATAGTTGATAAGGAAAATGAAAAGCATATTATGTCTAGGTTTACATAATATGCTTTTGCATTGTTATTATTAAAATGTTATAGATATCAATAAGGTTTGATAGGGGCTAAGCAGCCCTGTGAAGGATAATAAATACTATTGCAAGTATTAATAAGATTATAGCATGCTGATGAGTTGCGATGCTGTATATCCATGCTGCAATAAGAAGAACGATCAATATCAGCATTAGTGCCGTGAATGCTATTCGCAGCTTGGATTTCTTAGTGATCGCTGCGGCAAAGTATGCTATTATCATTAAAGCAGCCACTATCATGATTGCTATTAAAAACACGTTCATTATATAGATTATCCCCCAATGATAACTTGATTAATTCTTTGTGCCCTAAAGGACCAGCTTCGCGTCGCGGGCATAAGAATAACATCTTGTCATATTATACCACGAAACGTGTGTTCGCACTAGGGGTTGTTGATGATTTAATCAAAATTTAAGGATTTTAATAAAAATCAACATTTATTATTATGAAATATAGACAAAATTAATTAACGTATAAAGGAAATAATGATTGTGAAGAGAATTGCAGTAGGAATTTTAGCCCATGTTGACGCGGGCAAAACAACTTTATCAGAAGGTTTGTTATATGAAAGCGGTATGATCAGGGATTTGGGAAGAGTTGATTCTAAAAATGCCTTTTTGGATACTGATGAGATGGAGCGTTCAAGGGGAATTACTATATTTTCCAAACAGGCTGTGATCGAATATAAGGATTCGGTGATCACTTTGCTTGATACTCCGGGGCATGTTGATTTTTCGGCAGAGATGGAAAGGACCCTCTGGGTGATGGATTATGCGATCCTTGTGATAAGTGCGGCTGATGGAGTATCCGGTCATACCATGACCTTATGGAAGCTGTTAAAGAGGTATGATATTCCCGTGTTTGTCTTTATTAATAAGATGGATCAGGATGGGGCTGATAAAGAAGCGGTATTGGAGCAGCTTAAGAGACTCTCGGGTGATGGATTCGTTGATTTTTCCGGTGAAATGGATGGAGATTTCTATGAGCAGATCGCAGTTTGTGATGAAAAGCTTTTGGAGAGATATCTTGAAGGAGAACAGATAACAGATGATGTGATTGCTGGAATGATATTACAGAGAAAAATATATCCCTGCTTTTTCGGCTCTGCATTAAAGCTTAACGGTGTTAAAGAGTTTCTTGAACTGCTGATAAAATATGCAAGAGATAATATGGCTTCAAAGTACAATATCGGAGCTTCTGATAAAGATTTTGCCGCTAAGGTTTTTAAGGTATCAAGGGACAACAAGGGTGAACGATTAACCTTTTTGAAGGTTGTTAACGGTATTCTTAAGGTTAAGGATGTTGTTAACACGGGAGAGAATGAAGAAAAAGTCAATCAGATAAGAATTTATTCCGGGGAGAAGTTTGATACGGTATCAGAGGTCTTACCGGGTCAGGTATGTGCAGTGACGGGGTTATCGAAAACTCATCCGGGCCAGGGACTTGGAACTCAGCAAACGAACGAGGCTCCGACTCTTGAACCCGTACTGACTTATTCTGTCAAATTACCGGAGGATGTTGATAGAAATGTTATGCTTTCAAGGCTTAGGGAACTTTCTGAGGAACAGCCGGAATTGCATGTTGCATGGGACGACAAGGCTGACGCTATTCTTGTTACTCTGATGGGTGAAGTACAGATCGATATAGTAAAGCATCAGATTGCCGATAGATTTGGCGTGGATGTAAGCTTTGGAGCGGGCAGCATAGTATATAGGGAAACCATAGCAGATACTGTAGAGGGCGTGGGACATTTTGAACCGCTTCGTCATTATGCTGAGGTTCATCTGAAAATGGAGCCGTCTGACAGAGGCAGCGGGCTGACATTTGCATCGGATGTAAGTGAGGATCTGCTTAGTAAAAACTGGCAGAATCTGATAATAACGCACCTTGAAGAGAAAGAGCACTTGGGAGTGCTTACAGGTTCTCCTATTACGGATATGAAGATTACTGTGGTTGGAGGACGATCACATACAAAACATACAGAAGGCGGCGATTTCAGACAGGCAACCTACAGAGCGGTAAGGCAGGGGCTTATGCAGGCAGAAAGTATATTGCTAGAACCCTATTATGAGTTTCGTATGGAGCTTCCATCAAACTGTTTGGGAAGAGCAATGACTGATATAGATACGATGTCAGGCAGATCGGAACCACCGGAGATATATGGTGATATGGCTGTAATAACCGGAACGGCTCCGGTATCTTCAATGCGTGATTATTCCATAGCTTTAAGCTCATATACGAAGGGAATGGGAAAGCTGATATGCTCGGTTAAGGGTTATGATGTCTGTCATAACACGGATGAGGTGTTAGGGGAAATTACTTATGACCCTGATGCTGATACTGATAATCCGTCCTCTTCCGTATTTTGCAGTCATGGAGCGGGTATGATAGTTCCCTGGTATGAGGTTAAGGAGCATATGCATGTACCGGCTGTGTTGGAAAATGATAGCGACAATGATGCGGTTACAGAAACCATAAGATCCGTTAAGGGCTCGGGGCTTTTTGATTACTCGATAGATGAGGAACAGATAGAAGCGATAATCAACCGCACATCGCATGCAAATGAGCGCGCATCAAAGCACATTTATAAGAAGAATAAACCTCAGATATATACCAATTATAAAGGAAAAGAGCGAAGTAATAACGGCACGAAATATCTTATAGTCGACGGCTATAATATTGTTCATGCATGGGATGAACTGAAATGTCTTACTGACGAGAACCTTGACGGCGCAAGAACCAAGCTGATGGATGTGCTTTGCAATTATCAGGCTTTTATGGATTGTGAATT
>OMSZ01000414.1 GCA_900313855.1 uncultured Eubacteriales bacterium | reverse complement strand
TTGCTCTTCATTACTCTACTTCACCTCGAATTTGTACCCGATTCCCCAAACTGTCGCAATAGACCAGTTATTCTCATCCTTGATCTTCTCACGTATTCTCTTTACATGAACATCAACTGTTCTTGTATCACCAACATAGTCATAGCCCCATATTTTATCCAAAAGCTGTTCTCTTGTGAAAACCTGATTAGGACGACTTGCAAGAAAGTATAATAGTTCCAACTCCTTAGGCGGCATCTCGATAAGCGCCTCGTTATAAACTACCGAATAGCTTGTAAGATTAACCGACAAACCGTCATAGCTTACTGACTCTTCCTTCTCATTTATACTATTAGCGCCACCCTCGTTCTTGTCATCAATCCGTCGAAGGATAGCCTGTACTCTGGCAACAAGCTCATTTGAATCGAAAGGCTTTACCATATAATCATCAGCACCGATCTTAAGCCCCAACACCTTGTCAAAGACCTCACCCTTTGCCGAAAGCATAATTATCGGCACATTACTGCTCTTTCGTATCTCCCGGCACACATCATAACCATCCATTCCGGGAAGCATTATATCAAGAAGGATAAGATTCGGTTTGTATGTCTTAAACTTTGCCAGTGCATCTTCTCCGTTATCCGATATCTCCGTATCAAAGCATTCCTTAATAAGATATAACGATATCAGCTCCGCAATATTCTCATCATCATCCACGATCAATATTTTCTTCTTATCCATCATATCCTCCCAAACATTTGACTTTCAAAATTTCTTTTCAAGTAAATGATATCAAAGCTCAACTATAGTTACCCCGGAATCTCCCTCTCCAAACTCTCCGAGTCTGAAAGACTTGACATACGACTGTCTCTTTAGATATTCATGTATTCCTTTCCTAAGCGCACCGGTTCCTTTACCATGCACAACCCTCACCTGATTAAGGTGGGAAAGGCAGGCGTCATCAAGATATTTGTCCAATTCCATGATCGCCTCATCAACCGTAAGTCCCAAAAGATTAATCTCCGGCTTTATATCCCTAGCCTTACCCATATTACCATGAAATGCGGTCTTCTGTCTACTCGTAACCTTACCGCCCGATCTGTTATTCTCCTCTATGATCTCACAATCACTAAGCTTTACCTTGCTCTGAAGAATTCCCATCTGCACCGTAAGCTCTCCCTTGTGATCCGGAAGGGATCTTACAATACCCTCAGTATTCATGCTTATAATATGAACCGAATCTCCAAGATGAAAATCAGAAGCCTTGGCGTTAGATTGTCTGTTAGGCTTATTCTCTGCCAAAGAGCCGCTTACCGACTTAAGCTTCTCTCTTAACCTGTCACGCTCTTTTTCCAAATCCTTATTGCTGACATTCCCCGACTTACCCCAGTTATTATATTTTCTTATGGATTCATCCGCGAAAGCCTTGGCCTCTTCCAAAATCTCCTCCGCCTGCTGCCTTGCGTTTCTTAGAATATCCTGTTTGCGCTGCTCTATATGCGCGTTTTTTGAGGCAAGTCTTTCCTTTAACTTCTCAATCTCTGCCTTGTTATCCTCTATCTCTTTCTGCTCGGCAAGTATTGTCTGCTTAGACTTTTCTAAGTCTGCAAGCAGAGTTTCCATATCTACGGCTTCACTCCCGATCTGATTTCTCGCGGCATCTATCACCGCATCATCCATACCTAGCTTCTTCGCTATGGCAAAAGCATTTGACTTACCCGGAATTCCGATAAGTAAATGATAAGTCGGAGATAGCGTTTCCACATCGAATTCACAGCAGGCATTCTCGATCCCTTCAGTTGTCATGGCAAAGGTCTTAAGCTCACTGTAATGCGTCGTGGCCATGCACCTGATATCTCTGTTATGAAGATCATTTAAAATCGATATAGCAAGAGCCGAACCCTCTACCGGATCGGTTCCGCCTCCAAGCTCATCAAAGAGCACCAATGTCTTATCGGTAGCATGCTTCATTATATATACGATATTAGTCATATGTGATGAAAATGTTGACAGGCTCTGTTCAATACTCTGCTCATCACCGATATCCGCAAACACATCAGAGAACACCGAAAGCTTAGATCCCTGAAAGGCCGGTATATGAAGCCCTGCCTGTCCCATTAAGGTCAAAAGTCCAAGTGTCTTTAATGATACTGTTTTTCCACCTGTATTCGGTCCGGTGATTATCAGCATTTTATACTCATCTCCAAGCCTTATATCCACCGGTACCACCTTATGTTTTTCAAGCAGCGGATGCCTTCCCTGCTTTATATCTATTATTCCTTTTTCATTAAACTCCGGCCGGCTTCCGTCATATGATTTTGCAAATGAAGCCTTTGCGAAAATGAAATCCAACTTTGTAAGAATTTCAAAATCCATTGCCAGAGAATCCTTAGACATTGCCACCTGTTCAGAAAGTGCAGCAAGTATTCTTTCTATCTCAATAGACTCCTTTACAGAAAGCTCCTTTAACTCATTATTGAGATTAACAACCGCCATAGGCTCGATAAAAAACGTAGATCCAGTACCCGACTGGTCGTGTACCATTCCCGGAAACTGCCCCTTATACTCAGCCTTAACCGGAATACAGTATCGCCCGTTCCTCATTGTGACGATCGCATCCTGTAACATTGACTGATTATCCTGCTTAGAAACAATACCGCTAAGTACATCATGCACCTTATTATTAACAAGCTTCATATCACGCCTGATATCTTTAAGTGCCGGTGACGCGTCATCTGCAATTTCATCCTCGGACAAAATACATCTGCCGATCTCCTTCGCAAGATGTGCAAGCGGCATAAGGCTGTCAAAATATCCGGTAAGGCTGTCCTGTCTTCCTGTCACGCCTTCTTCGTCCTTACTCTCAGCCTTATCACCATACTGCCTTGCATTCTCAGCCACCTTAAGAAGCTTCGCAACATCTAACAGTTCACTTATTGAAAGCGGCGCTCCAACCTCTGCTCTTTTAAGAGCTTCATTGATCGGATACACCCCTGAAAAAGACACTCCGCCCTGTTGATAAACCCTGGCAAGAGCATCCGAGGTTTCTTCCTGTTCCTTATCGATCTCCACAGAAGCTATCGACGGCTTTAACCGTTCGCACATACGCTTGCCCGCCGGTGTCGTGGCGTAGGAAGTCAACTGTTCTATTATCTTGTAATATTCCAAAACACGTAAAGTTCTTTTATTCATAATAATCCTTTTCACCACTCGTAATGGTGTAACTGTCCTTTAAGCTCCAGATTCATAAATTCATTCTGTCTAAGCGCCTCGTATAAAACGATCGCAACCGAGTTAGACAGATTGAGAGACCTAATGTCCGAAAGCATTGGTATTCGTATACAGGTTTCCTTATTCTCAAGCAGGATCTCCTCCGGAATACCCGCGCTCTCCTTACCAAACATTATGAAGCAGTCCTCCTCATAATGCACATCAGTATAGGTCTGTTTAGATTTTGTGGTTGCCATATATATCCTGGCTCCGGGATTTTTCGCAAGAAAATCCTCATAGCTTACATACCTTGTAACGTCAAGCTTATCCCAGTAATCCATTCCGGCACGCTTTATCATTTTATCATTTAATATGAACCCAAGCGGCTCGATAAGATGAAGTCTTG
>OMSZ01000416.1 GCA_900313855.1 uncultured Eubacteriales bacterium | reverse complement strand
GAAGTGATAAAAAAAGCAGAAGATAATGCAGAAGCATCAAAATACACCTATGAGATCATTCCTTTAATGGCACCATTTAATTCTTATTTTTACATTAAAACTAACAATCCCGATCCCGACTCCTTCCGCTTTGTCGATGAGGTTACCAAGTATGCCGATGAAGGTAAAAAAGGAAGTATTAAGCCGGTTGATACAAGATTTTCTGATGTTAAATATGAAAAGGAAGATACCTTGAGAGTCAAAGGCGGCTTCATAGCAAGCGGTTCTAATACCGATGGCGGTGAGTTAAAGCTAGAGCTTGGTAAGGTGAGGGGTACACATAAGGTTTACAATCTTACTACCGGAATTACGGAGATTGAGAAAGATTATGAATACACGGAAACCGGTATTACGGTAAAGGTGGATGAACTTAAAAATGTAGTAGACTATCTGATCTCGAAATACGGCGACAGTAAGAAATCGTATTTTGAACAGTTGACAGATATACAGAAGGGCTTTTCAAGTGAATGTCTGTATAGCGGTGTCTATGTTCTAGGTGAGCAGAAAAAGAATGAAAAAGCACCTTATTACGGTCTTTCGACATCACCGCATGTTGACCAGACCTTCTATATTCAGAGTCCTTATTACAGGAGTGACAGTAAGTCCATGCTTGTTTCGGCACTGTATCCAATGAGATATGATTCCATAGGCTTTCCGTCTGTAATGAGTTCAATTGCAAAGAAGCTTAACAGTTCGGCTGAGGTTAAATGGTCTTCGTCTGCACATTATCTGGTAAATGTCACCCTTAACGGAGAAACCAAGACTTATGGTGGCGCCGGAAGTGGAGGCGGTCAGGGAATAAATGCCGATCAGATAAAGTACTGGTATTCATTTGACGGTTCTAAGAATGATGCGTATAAGAAACTTAATCTCAAAGATGTTGAGGCAATGATAAAGGATTACGGAACATTGACTGTTCCTGAGGAGCCGACTGATATACCTAAGCTTACATGGGCATCCGTAAGACAGACGGTAGGCAAGGAGGGCAGCTATGTGAAGCTAACACTTATCACTTCAATATTTGGTGGAGGCGGTACGGGTTATACATTTATGTATGATAACGGAAGTACGAGTGAGGGCTCGCAGGGCTGGGGCTCGGTAGGACATTTTTCAAATGCATGGTATGACGGAAGGTATATTAATAAATGGGAATATTATTATCCGGGTGCAAAGTTTGAGGAAACAGTCAAGACCGAATCACCATCGCTGATATTCAAGGATGTTAAAGTGAAGCTTCCTGATGACGGAAAAACATATTACTATAATTACAGTACAATGGATAAGGCAGGAATATACAACGCAGAGACCGGTGTTTGGAGTGGTTTCATGACATATCGCTATGATTCGGAAACCGGTACATGGAAGTCTAACTTATTAACTGCGGTTAAATATAAAGAAGGCTATAGCTATAAGAGTATTGAGGATAAGGATTTTATTGATGCCTGTACGATAACGCTCGACGAGGCTAAGGCTATGGAGATAGACAAGAATACAGATAAAGAACCGGAAAGCTATTATATATATGACAGAGTAACACAGCCGGGAACCCACTACACAGCAGGACAATAATAATCGGAAATACAGGTTTGTGATAGAAAAGGATGAAAGGAGGAAGCCGATGAAAGCAATCAAAACAGCAGTGGTAAAGACTGAACATGAGGATAAACTATTATCCGGTGGCAGGTGGTCAAACGGCAAACGTAGTCTGAGATTCAATAAAATGATATTGGGTTTGGTTGCTGTAGGAACCGTTATAATAAGTGGAACAGGGATCTTTGGCGCGGCATTAGATGTTAAGGCTGCTGATCCTGCTGTCAGAAGTAATATTAGCGATACAGCCTCAGAAGGCAATATTATTATCGGTATAGAGGGAAAGGATGTGACCTCCGATCAGAAGGAGATGATAGATAAGATCAATGCTGCCAGAAAAGATGCATGTACTAACGGAATTACACCGGATCCACGTGATAAGACAAGGATGCTTCAGCCAAGTGATTATGTGGAGATGAAGATAGGTGTAAATTGTACCAGAGCTGCACAGATAAGAGCAGGAGAGGCATCTCTTTATATGGCACATGTAAGACCTAACGGAACAGAATGTCTTTCTATCATCAAAGCATTGTATCCT
>OMSZ01000417.1 GCA_900313855.1 uncultured Eubacteriales bacterium | reverse complement strand
GTCACAACCCATATTCTCAACAAATTCTTTGACAAATGAAAGCTCTGCATCTGTATCTGTCACGAACTGGTTAAGTGTTACAACGATAGGTACTCCGTACTGCTGTAAGTTCTCGATATGCTTCTCAAGGTTAACGATACCTGCCTTAAGCGCATCTACATTCTCATTTGAAAGATCTGCCTTAGCAACACCACCGTTATACTTAAGCGCACGAACTGTTGCAACAAGTACGATAGCATCCGGAGAAATACCGGCTTTTCTACATTTGATATCAAGGAACTTCTCAGCACCAAGATCAGCGCCAAAACCAGCCTCAGTAACTACTATATCTGATAATTTCATAGCAAGCTTTGTAGCACGAACAGAATTACAGCCATGAGCAATATTAGCAAATGGTCCACCGTGAACAAATGCAGGTGTATGCTCTAAAGTCTGAATCATGTTAGGCTTTAACGCATCCTTAAGAAGTGCAGCCATTGCACCTACTGCCTTTAAGTCACCGGCAGTAACAGGCTTACCCTCACGAGTGTAAGCAACAATAATATTAGAAAGCTTATCCTTCAAATCTTCCATATCATTAGCAAGACAAAGAATAGCCATGATTTCAGAGGCAACTGATATTACGAAATGATCCTCACGAACCACACCGTCCATTTTACTTCCCATACCTACAACGATATTACGAAGTACTCTGTCATTCATATCAAGACATCTCTTCCACACAACCTGTCTTGTATCGATACCAAGTTCATTACCTTGCTGAATATGATTATCAAGCATTGCTGCAAGAAGATTATTAGCAGAAGTAATCGCATGGAAATCTCCTGTAAAATGAAGATTGAGATCCTCCATAGGTACAACCTGTGCATATCCGCCACCGGCAGCACCACCTTTGACACCAAAACAAGGTCCAAGAGAAGGCTCACGAAGAGCAATTGATGCTTTCTTACCCATCTTTCCAAGTGCCTCTCCAAGACCAACCGTAACGGTAGTCTTACCTTCACCAGCAGGTGTAGGATTAATAGCTGTAACAAGAACAAGCTTACCATCCTTATTATTTTCAACTCTTTTAATCAACTCGTCAGAGAGCTTTGCCTTATACTTTCCGTATAATTCAAGATCATCCACTTCAATGTCAAGACTCTTTGCAACCTCTGTAATCGGCTGCATTACAGCCTCCTGTGCTATCTCTATATCGCTCTTCATAATGTCCTCCTTATAATTATGAGTTATAAAATTTTCAATTTCTACGAAAACATAAAATAATTAATTAAATCAAAAATACTCATCCACATATTCTTCAAACTGTTCTTCACTCATAAGAACTTCTCGCGGTTTTGTTCCGACCTCAGGACCAACTACGCCCGCTTCGGATAACTGATCCATGATTCGCGCAGCTCGGTTAAATCCAATCTTGAACATTCTCTGTAACATTCCGATTGAAGCCTTATTCTTCTCTATGATGAACTTACCGGCCTGAACGAAATATTCATCCTTATCATCATTAAAGCCACCATCACCTGAAGCACTCCCTGCCCCACTGGCTCCGCTTGAAGTTATCTTATTGGTCATCTCCTCGCTGTATGTCGTCTCACCATTGTTAGCCTTAAGGAATTCGACAACATTGACAACTTCATCATCGGAAATGTATGCACCTTGAACACGGAGCGGTTTCGGATACATCGTTGGATAGAACAACATATCACCATTACCGAGAAGCTTCTCTGCACCAACTGTATCTATTATAGTTCTTGAGTCAATACCGGATGATACCGACAAAGCTATTCTTGATGGAACATTTGCCTTGATCAGTCCCGTAACAACATCAACCGAAGGTCTCTGTGTTGCGATAACCAAATGAATACCGGCCGCACGGGCAAGCTGAGCAAGTCGAACTATTGCCTCCTCAACCTCTGCCTTTGCAACCATCATGAGGTCAGCCAACTCATCAACAATTATCACTATCTGTGGCATTTTTTCAATTGTTACTTCTTCTATATCACCGGAACGTTTTAATTCCTCAACTTTCTCATTATATCCCTGAATATTTCTGACATTGCATTCCGAGAACT
>OMSZ01000419.1 GCA_900313855.1 uncultured Eubacteriales bacterium | reverse complement strand
TTATTCTCGGAGGTGATAAGAAAGGTGAAGAGTTGGATGATCTACGAGAAAATTCAAGAAATGAAAAGAAACAAATTAAACAAATCTCAGGTGAGCCGCCATCTTGGAATAGATTATAAGACGGTAATGAAATACTGGGATATGCCACCTGATGGATTTGCCAAAAAACAAATACAGGCAAAAGAGAGGACAAAGAAGTCGGATAAATATAAAGACATTGTCCTTGAATGTCTGCAAAAATATCCTGACATGACTGCTGCTCAGATTTACGACCGTGTAAAAGAATTAACCGGGCAGACTGAACTTGATGTAAAAGAAAGAGCGTTTCGAAACTATATCGTATGGATCAGAAACGAATACGATATAAAGAAGCCGGATACAACTAGACAGTATGAAGCGGTTGCAGACCCGCCAATGGGGAGTCAAGGTCAGGTGGATATGGGAGAAATCTCACTTGAAACAGAATCAGGACGTCATAAAAAAGTCTATGCATTTGGTATGGTGTTGTCCCACTCAAGATATAAATTTATTTACTGGATTGACCATCCGTGGACTACGGCAGATTTCGTTGATGCTCATATAAAAGCATTTACATACTTTGGAGGAATGCCGAGGCAGATAGTTTATGATCAGGACAAAGTACTTGCTGTTAGTGAGAATCATGGAGATATAATATACACTGCAGGATTTCAGAATTATTTGGATTCAATGGGGTTTGATATCTATTTATGCAGGGGCTCTGATCCGGAAAGCAAAGGGCGTATCGAAAATGTTATTAAATATGCAAAACACGGATTTGCCGAGCATCGAATCTTCGGCGACATAGATTCCCTTAATGACGATTGTATTGCATGGCTTGAACGTACAGGCAATGCAAAAGTCCATGAAACAACAAAAAAGATACCGGCAGAAGTATTCGCGCTCGAAAAAGAATACTTAATACCGGTATCCGAATACAGTTTTGTAAAACCTGTTAACGCAAGTATAAACTATCTTGTCCGAAAAGACAATGTGGTTCTTTATAAAAGTAACAGATATAGAGTTCCCAAAGGAACATACAGTAAAGGGAAGAAGGTGCATGTAATTCCAGAAGGAAATGACATTTCAATCGTGGATGCACTTACCGGAGAAATATACGCAACTCATCCTATTTGTTTGGGAAAGGGTGAGCTTATCGGATCTTCCACACATGACAAACGTGATATGAGCCAGACTCTGAAAGAATTGGATATATCGGTAAAATCATTGTTTGATAATAATGAATCGGTTATAAACTTCCTGTCACATGTCCACAAGGAAAAGGTTCGTTATTATCGAGATCAGTTATTGGAAATCAGAAAACTTCATAAGGAATGGGACACAGATATAATCCTTGAAGCCATAGACTATTGCAATGAGCGAAGTTTATATTCTGTATCCGAACTTAAATCAACGATATATTTTCTGTCACAATTTACAGCAGACAGTGTAAAAGTTGCAAATGCAGGATCTGTGCTATTACCTGAAAAATATCGTGGCGGAGCACCTCCGATTCGTGAACTAAGTATATATGAAACAATCATGGAAAGGAGTCGCATTAATGGATAAAACGCAAACAATAAAAGCGTCAGCCCAAACTCTTGGGCTGACACACACTAAGTTATCACTGGAAGAAATTTTACATACAGCAAAGGAAAATGACTATAGTTATTTTGATTTTTTAGGTTATGTATTGGACGGTGAAATTTTATACCGCCAAGACAAAGCGCGAGAAAAGCGAATAAAAGAAGCGGGCTTTCCATATCCCAAATATCTTAAGGACTTTGATTTGAGTTTTTGCAAAGCCATAAGCAGAAAACAGTTCAAGCAGTTAGCAGAACTTGCATGGATAGACGGAATATATAACCTAATACTATCCGGACCGCCGGGAGTTGGAAAAACACATTTAGCCATAGGCCTTGGATATCAAGCATGCGAAGATGGTTATAAGGTTAGTTATACGACAATGCAGTCACTTATCAAGGTGTTAAGGACTGAGGAGATTGATAGGCATGCAGGAGTAAAAATGCGCAGGATAAGAGCATCAAATCTATTAATAATAGATGAGGTTGGGTATCTTCCTATAAACGCCACGGAAGGAAACATGTTCTTTCAACTGATATCTGAACTGCAGGAAAGAACATCGATTATGATAACAACAAACAAAGGATTTGAAGAATGGACAGAGTTTCTTGGTGATGCAGCTTTAGCCACTGCAATACTAGACAGGCTTGCTTATCAGTGTGACAAGATACCTATGAATGGTAAGAGTTACAGAATTGAGAATCGAAAGTCATTTTTGGCTGAAGATAAATCATAGTAGTCGGTATGGAAAATAAAATGCCGCAGACTATGGAAACTTAAATGCCGCGGAGTATGGAAAAATAAATGCCCAAATTTGTGGAAAAGTACTTGCCGGTTACACTACTTTAACAATTCTTAAGAAAATCGTAAGGAAGTATACTATTTCTAAAGAAATATGTTGTTCGCAATTCAAATCCCCTAAGAAACAGGTATCAAAAAGGGCATAGCTTTTTGACTATACCCTATTATACACTCTCAAAGTGACTTTATAGTGACTATGTTTCTTACGATTTTGCAAGAATATTAAACGTATAACTGTAAAATTTTTTTCAAAAGCATTTACAAAAGCATATATTTTATGTATAATCTCATTTGAAACATCATATAGTAAAAATGTGCTGTAGAGATGGTGTCTATTTATAGATGCTCTAGCTCAAAGGTACGTTCGTAATCTTAAGAAGGGGTTTTTCGTACGGTGTTTGTTTACAAATGCTTTAGTCGGAAAGCTCTTTCACTTTACCCCATTTTAAATAATCATAAACTGCTATTAGCCTTCTAATATTAGTTCTGACACTTGAACTTGAATTATTCAAAACATTAATGTCTTTATCAAATAAGCTTTTCAAAAACAATCCAAGTTCATCAACATCAATCATTTCTTCTGTGAGATGTGACATTAATCTTGTTGCCTTTTCAAGAGAATCATTTTCATTATCCCATATCTGCTTTATTGACGTATAGCTACCTAAACATTTCCTATTATTCTTTATAGTTTTCGATATTATGAAATCAAAATTTTGTTCGCTTGAGACCGCTTCACACTCTGGATAATCTCCCTTTGCACATGATAAATACTTATTAACCGGTAATCTTCCGGAATTTTGTTTTATCAATTTAGGAAACGCATATTTTAATAAGTCATCGGCAGAAAAAACCATATCATTAGTAATAATATTGCGATACCACTCATTAGGCTCAATCCCACTTAATCCTCTTAGCCCCACATCGCTAAATCTAGCAATTGCCATGACAAGTTCTTCATCACCAACTCGCTCATCATCAATATCGGCAATTCTCAAATTTCCTGTTGGCACACTAGTAATCGTGTAGTCATATAACTCCTGTTTAAATCTACGTAGCATTTTTACTGGAAATTTTGCTTTTTTCCCCTCTAAGGCTTTATAAACAATACCAAAATCATCAACCACTATTTTTCTCATGGTTAATGGTTTATTATCTACCATGATTGTATATGGCGTTACCTCAGCACC
>OMSZ01000421.1 GCA_900313855.1 uncultured Eubacteriales bacterium | reverse complement strand
CTGAAGCCTGCGCGTCTGCCAATTCCGCCACTCCTGCGAACATTTATACATTATATAGGATGTCGGTATTACTGTCAATACTGATTTGCAATCAATAATTGCCTCGCCACAGTCATCGAAAAGTAACTGTAGAATTTCATCTTGATTCAATGTAATATTAAGTTGAGCATATGGTTCCTCCTTTTCGGTACTATGTTGATTTCAGTGAATTACATTATACCTGAAGGTTGAGCCATTGGCTCTTTTCAATTTACACCATTATACGGACTTAACTGCAAAAACGGGAGGCGTGTTTAAAGACATGAATATAAAGGACAGAAAGATTCTGATTGTTGATGATGAATCAGAAATTTTAAATTTTCTATATAAGAGTTTTGATAAAGAGGGATTTATGAGGATCTTCAAGGCTTCTTGTATTAGAGAAGCGGAGAAAATAATCAGGAATAATCAGCCTGATTTGTTTATATTGGATATTATGCTTCCTGATGGGGATGGACTGGATTTTTTTAGGGAAATAAAAAGAACCAGTGATGTTCCGGTTATTTTTCTGACAGCAAAGGATGAGGATTCAGACAAACTAATCGGACTTGGACTGGGAGCAGATGATTATATAACAAAGCCTTTTATCGTCAAAGAATTGATATTCAGGGCTCAGGCGGTTTTGAGAAGATCATATCACGAACAAGTCTCTAACGATATAATAATTAATCTCGGCAACATAAAGATAAATATGGGAGAAAATCTGGTATATCACGGGGAAAACGCGGTTTCCTTAACAGCTAAAGAAAGAGCGATACTCATTAAATTATACGACAAAAAGAATATGGTTGTTACCGTAGATGCTCTGTCTGAAGCAGTCTGGGGAGATGAGCCTGAAGGGTATGAGCAAAGTCTTATGATGCACATAAGCAGGCTGCGTTCCAAAATAGAGGAGGTGCCTTCGAATCCTAAATATCTGATTACAATGAAAGGCATAGGATATAAATTATTAATTGAATAGCTGAAACATTCCAGGAGACCAGCATAGTAATGAAAGAAATACTAAAACGATATATTAATATTACCGTCTTCATCGTTATAGTGATTTTTACAATGAATGTAGTTCTTGTAAATCTCTTGTTGAAGTATGGTGAAACAGATCGGCCATCGGAGAATAGTTTTCTTCTTAACAATATCCATATTGTAGATGATAAGTGCGAACTTACGGAAGAGGGGGAAAAATATATAGAGAACAACACCGAATGGGCTATGGTTATTGACAATGCCGGAAAGGTCATTTATGACTACAACTTGCCTGATACATATAATAGAACATATAGTATTGGAGAAATTGCGAACATTTCAAGATGGTATATGGATGGTTATCCTGTCGATGTTTTAAACGCTCCGGGAGGAATTGTGATTCTGGCAGGACAGAAGAATAGTGTATGGAAAAAAAATATATCTATTAATAAAAAGGTCATAACCATTTCAATTGTATCGATGCTGTTACTTAGTATCGCTGCTTCTTTGATTCTGAGCTTCCTTCTTTCAAGATCAGTTATGAAAGATATCAGGACAATAATAGATGGTGTTTTTGAACTCGCATCTGATAAAGAAGTGCATCTTCCTGAAAAAGGATATCTGAAGGATGTCCATAAGGCAGTCAATTCAGTATCTAAGAGTATATTGGAAAAGAATAAAACAATAGAAAACAACAATGAAATGAAAAAGAACTGGCTCATAGGAGTTACTCATGATATAAGGACTCCTCTTTCTATTATTGTTGGAAATGCAGAAGAATTGATACAGGACAATGTAGATTCTGACCTCGCGGCAAGGGCGGATACCATTAAAAAGCAGGTTTTTAAAATTAAATATTTGTTGGATGATATAAATCTCATCAGCCGTTTGGAAAACTATCTGATTGATGTTACAAAGGCAGAAATCGACTTAAAAAAAATTTTGAGAGAAAGCATGGCAGAGATTATTAATTCTTATAGAACGGATATCTTTAGCTTTGAGTTTTTTGATGATTGTGATGATAAAATAAAAGTTCACGCAGATAAACACTTGCTGAAAAGAGCCTTTGAAAATATTCTTGTAAACAGCGTTGTACATAATACCAATGGTTGTCATATCACGGTTCAAATAAAGCAGAAAAATGAAGGCGTACTAATTATTTTTGATGATGATGGCGTAGGTACCGGAGAAACAGAAATAGAAAAACTGAATAATAAAACAAGTGAACATTTCGAACACATTCATGGATGGGGAACGATTGTAACTAAACAAATAATCGATTTATACAATGGAAAGGTAGTATTCAGCGCACTTGATTCGGGTATGAGAGTGACCATATACCTGCCTGCCGAAAAGTTATATTAAAGTTAGGTTGCCTTTATTTTCTTGATATATTGACGTATTAAAATAATGCTCAGGCAAGAGTAACACCAATATATAAGAAAGAGTGACTATTATGAAAAAATCAATTGGTAAAATTGCAGCAACGGCAATGACGATGTTTTTATTAGGAGCACCTATTGTAGCTAATGCTGCTAATGTGGCTGGTGGGGAACTGATTTTTACAGGTGGAGAAACATCAAGAGTAGTATATTCTGATATTCGGGATGCAAAACCTAATAATGCAAACTATTATAAAGTACTTGCAATTGTTAAAGTGGGTGGCAATAAATACACTAGCGGATGGAAAAATGATCAAGCATATGTTGAACATGTCAGACATTGGTATACAAACGAAACGTCGCATTACGATTATTACAAGCGTTAATTAAGGGATGATATTGTACTCTTGCCTTTCTTTTTGAGGTTATATCATGAAAAAATTATTACTTATATTTTTGATTGGACAGATGCTTGTAATTTCGTTTATATATGGACAATCAATATATGATATATATCTGCTGAACAATATGGGTGCAGATGGTCTTACATCATATTATGTAGAAGAGGCTTCCGGAAGTAATCTTGAGTCTCTTTACGATGTACTCATGGAAAAAAGCGCATCTGTAGAAATCATTAAAGAGCCGATTACCAATGATAACATTCTGGAATATGATGTATATGATTCTGATAATATTTCTGTCAGACATAAAGTGCCTGTTAGCAAAGATAAACGGATTATATATAAAAAACTTAATAAGGATGAATTTGTAGATTCTGTAGGAAGATTTAAGAGTAATATCGGAGAAAGTGAAATCCGAGAAATCCATGATAGACTGGGTATCACTATTAGAAAATATAGCCAGGATGAAGTGGAATATGGTCAGGTGCTGAAAAATAATGCCATTAATTTTATTATTCTGATATTGCTTTCACAGTTTGTGCTATTCGTATTCACTTTTTCCCGTATAAAAATTAATGCAATTAAAAAGCTTAACGGATTTTCTCCTTTGAGAATGATAATGGATTCTTTGGGGGAATTCATTAGGATGGAAGTAATTGCTGCAACAATTGAGGCTTCTGGCATGATAGTGGGTACTCATGCTTCCTGAGTTGACAGTTTCATATTGAAAAGCCACCTGTGTTCCGATAGTGTAT
>OMSZ01000422.1 GCA_900313855.1 uncultured Eubacteriales bacterium | reverse complement strand
TTACCCGTCTTGATGAGGAAAGAAACCGTGACATAGAGGGAACGGGACTTGGAATGGCAATAGTGACCAAGCTGCTATCAATGATGGACAGCGAACTTAAGGTTGATAGTGTTTATGGCAAGGGTACTGTATTTTCATTCAGGTTAAAGCAGCAGATCATTGATGCGACACCTCTTGGAAATTATGAAGAACGTGTCAGGGCAGGGATCAAAAAGGGCTCAGCCAATGAGGATCTTTATATTCAGGGCGCAAGGCTTTTGGTTGTCGATGATAATGAGATGAACCTCAAGGTTGCAAAGAATCTCATGAAGATATACGGGGTTCTTCCGGAGATCGCCGCTTCGGGAATAGAAGCAATTGAGATGATGAAACAAAATACATACCATATTGTGTTCATGGATCATATGATGCCTGGTATGGACGGAATAGATACATTGAAGCAGTTAAGAGCGGAAGGAATAATTGACGATTCCACTACGATGATAGCGCTGACGGCCAATGCTGTTGTGGGTGCAAGAGAGGCGTATCTTGCAGCGGGATTTAAGGATTATCTGACTAAGCCTATAGAGGTGGATAAGCTTGAGAAAATACTGGTTGATTATCTGCCCAAAGAGCTCGTGAAGAACAGGAGTGAAATTAAGTCGGACAATCAGGTTATTCATCTTGAATTTTCACCGCAGGATGAAGATGATGAGATTTCCGGTATCATCATCAACAATGAGATTGAAAGGAAGCTTGAAAGCGTTGGCGTTTCGGTTAATGACGGAATAAAGTATTGCGGAGACGATAAGGTATTTTACAGTGAGATATTAAATGATTATATAAGGGAGTTTGAAAAGAAGACGGCTGAGTTGAGACTGTGGTGTTCTTCAAGAGATTGGAAAGCATACAGGATAGTGATACATTCAATTAAGAGCGCTTCAAAGACGATAGGCGCGGGCAGTGTGTACGGTCCTGCATTTGAACTTGAGGAGGCGGCACAGAATGGGGACGAGGCATATATTACAGAGAATAATGAATCATTTATTGAGCTGTACAGACAGACAGCACTAACGATAGAATCTATATTAAGGGAGGAATATTAATGAGTGCGGATACTGCTAATTGGGTTGTAGTAATTGATGATGATGTGACTAATTTGAAGATCGCAGGCAGCATACTCAGTAAGAACGGTATGCGTGTTACTGCGTTAAATAGCGGGCAGGCTTTGATCGATTTTATCATGGAAGACAACAGACCGGATATGATACTTTTGGATATTCTGATGCCTGATCTTGATGGATTCCAGACGTTGGCTAAGCTTAGAGAGTACGAGAAGTCTAAGGGTATGCAGGAGATTCCTGTCATATTCCTGACTGCCGGTGAGGACAGGAGCATGGAGGCTAAAGGACTTAAGATGGGCGCGCTTGACTATGTTAAGAAGCCATTTGAACCTGATGTTCTCGTACACAGAATTAAGAATGTTCTTACCCATACCTCCCAGATCAAGACTCTTTCTGTTGAGGCATCCACTGATAAGCTTACCGGACTTCTCAATAAGATGAGTGTCAACGGCTATGTTAAGAAAATGATGAATGAATGTGACGGAGCGCTGCTTGTTATCGATATGGATAATTTCAAGCTTGTCAATGACCTTTATGGACATGAGGCAGGAGATAAGGTGTTAGTGGCATTTGCTGAGCTGTTGAAGCGTCATTTCAGATCTCACGATATTGTCGGACGTATCGGTGGTGATGAGTTTATCGCCTTTTTAAAGGATATGAAGGACAGGGATGTTATCAAGAGAATAATGCAGCGGCTTAATGATAAGCTAAAGGAGGCTGCAACAGAGATACTTGGGATCGACATGAAAATTCCTCTTGGAATATCTACAGGTGCTGTCATAACGAAAAAAGGCGCGGATTATTCTACTTCATTTAAGAAGGCAGACAAGTCTCTTTATGCCGTAAAGCAAAATGGCAAACATGGCTGCTCCGTGTATATCGAAGAGGACAGTATTATTGATTTCTCTGCAGCGGAGCTTAAGAATCTTAAAAAGCTTAATATGATATTGGATGAGCGCAATGTTTCAAACCATGCGTTGTGGTTAGGTCAGGAAGCATTTTCGAGTGTTTATAAGTATATGCTCAGGTATCTTCGTCGTTATAATGAGAAAGCATATAAGGTCTTATTCACTATAATTCCGATTGAAGAAAATGTTAAGGAATCGGAATTTTCCGAGATAACAGAGTACTTTGGAGAGATATTATCAAGTACGCTTAGAAATAGTGATATTATGATGCAGAATGCCTTTAATCAGTTCTTCCTTCTTCTGCCGATGGTATCAGAGGTTGATATTGAAAAGGTTATCGAGAGGATAGTTGGAGCATGGAGTAATACACAATATTTTGACAGACTCAAGATCACCTACGAGACAGAAGCTGTAATCCGTGATGTAGACGTGATAAAATGACAAAAAGAAAGTTCTCTGAATAGTAAAAAAAGACTTGATTTATGTTTGTAATCTGTTATAATAGTGGTATATATTTACATTTGTAAATATATACCACTATTTCGTTCAAGGATGAACGAAAGTTACAATTCATTCGCGGGTATTCTTAACCTGCAGAGATTAAGGTTGCGTTGGTTTGATGATCATCTATGACGTGATCTTAAAGTACTCATAGGAAAGAAAGGAGTTGATTACTATGAGAGTCACAGAAAGTGCGGTAGCTATGAAGGGCAGTTCCAGCTACAATCACTATCAGGAAACGACGTCTGTTGTCACACAGATGTCTGCTGCTTCGTGGAAAGAGTTACAGGAGCGGCAATCTAATGATTCTTCCCGTAGACAATCTGACAGAAGGGATAAGGATGATGCGGCAGTCATTTCTATTTCGGATGCGGCTAGAAGAAGGCGGCAGGAGAGGGAAGCCGGAAAGACCGGTCATGACAGAATCTCTCATGACAACGGCAATCACTATGGCCGCAGTAAGGCTGACAAGACTGCTAAGGAATTGATGGAAAATCATCCGATTGATGAGTCTGAGCTTGATCCGGTTGAGCGCGCAGAGAGTAAGGATGAGCAGATCATCAGAATCC
>OMSZ01000423.1 GCA_900313855.1 uncultured Eubacteriales bacterium | reverse complement strand
TAATGCCGTATTGTATGGCGAGAAGATTGAAGATCATGTTAAAGGCAATGTTCACGGCAATGATGTCGGCGCCGGCTTTGAAGAGGGATGGGTTCAGGTACTTGATATCAATGATCTTATTGCTCCTAAGGGTACAGAAGAAGCTGTGACGGAAACGGTTGAGAAGCTTAAGAACAAGCAGATCAAGGTATTCAAAGGTGATTATATCGGTGTTAATCCCTATGATGAAAATGATGTCATCGATCTTAATGATGGTTATGACGAAAATGCCAATGCATCAGCGCCTTCATTTAATTACATATTGAAGGATGTTATAACAATCGAGGAATAATGGATATTTGTGTATAATATCAAAAATATTGCTGTTTTTTGCACATGATTTGTTGAAAATAACTACTTTGTGTGTTATAATGGCAATGTTGTTATGTGTGTGGATCAGAGATGGGTTTCGGTCAGTTTTTGTGGCCGTATACTTAATATCCGCACGAATAGAAAGAAAGGGGAATGATAAGGTGGGTTTTTTTAGCAGTATGAAGAGTAAGATCATCTTCAGTATGGCTGCGATCTGTATTATACCGATGGCAATAGCAGTTATAATAAGTTCGGTTAATACGACTTCTGTTTCTAAGGAGAGTGCGGAAAAGCTCAATATGAAACAGGCTGAATTTGTAGAAAGCGCATTTATCAGTAATATCAATGCCAACTACAGAGCAATGGAGCAGGTTGCCAAAGCGTTATCAACAAGAGAGTTTATCAAAGCTCCGACTGATCAGGCAAAGCTTGATGCAATGGTTGCACAGCTTCAGGATGTTGATGCAAAGTTTAATGATGGAAACTCTACGGTAGTAACCGGAATGGATGGTGAGAACATTGCAAGATCAAAGGGTGATTTCACTAATATCGCAGAGAGAGAATATTTTAAGCAGGCTTCAAGCGGTAATATGTTCTTATCTGAGATGTCTATCAGTAAGACTACCGGCGCAAGAATAATAGTTCCGGCAGTTCCTGTATATGATGAGGACGGAAGTACCGTAATAGGTGTTGTTACACGTAATTATAATGTTGACTTTCTTCAGGATACACTTGTATCGGAAGCAGGTGAAGGACAGAATATATACATAATGGGTAAGGACGGAACTGTAGTTGCGATCTCATCCAAAGAGTTAGGTCCGGATGATGAGCTTAATTACAGTGATGGACAGGCGTATACGCAGGCACAGGCAGGACAGGCTTCAGGAAGCTTTGAGGAAGTGATTGACGGCGTTAAGTGTGTAACATCTTACGTTCAAGAGCCGTTCTCAGGCTGGACGATAGTTGTTTCAACAGATTATAACATCATCACAGCAAAGGCCCGTCATTCAGCAACAGTGCTTATTGTTATAGGTGTTATTCTTGCTGTAGTGGCTATCCTTGTTGCCGTATTCTTCGGTAACAGCATTGACAGACCTATTTCATCTATTGATAAGTCACTTGACCTTTTGGCAAATGGTGAATTCAAGGATATAGAGATCGGTATTAACAGAAGAGATGAATTTGGTACCATGATAAGGAATACCAATGCCGTTATAGATAAGTTAAGAGATATTGTTGACGCTATTCGCGGAACGGCTGATGATCTTGGGAATGATGCCGTTGATGTTGCTGATACGGCTACACAGATTTCTTCAACCATGGAAGGAATTTCAGAGGCTGTTCAGGAGATCGCAGAGGGTGCTGTTCAGCAGGCAGACGAGATCCAGCAGGCAACAGAGAATATTCAGGTTATTTCCGGCAATATCGAAGGTGTTACAGATGATGCGGATGGTCTTGCAAAGACAGCAGAGGCTATGCATGCGGATTCTAAGAGTTCCGAGAATGAACTTCGTGATCTTGAGCAGTCATCTGAGCAGATGGCAGAAGCTATTAACAGAATAAGCAATGTAATTGCTGCAACAAGCCAGGCAGTTGATAATATTTCAGCTAAGGTTGCTGCTATAGATTCAATTGCATCACAGACAAGTCTTCTTGCACTTAATGCTTCAATCGAGGCAGCAAGAGCAGGAGAGGCAGGACGCGGTTTCGCGGTTGTTGCGGAAGAGATCGGACATCTTGCTACTGATTCGGCAACCTCAGCAAGTGAGATTCGTGATGAGATGCAGAAGCTGTTATCACAGTCTCAGGAAGCAGTTCGTGTTGCAGAGGATGTTGCCAGAACTAATCAGCATCAGCATGATACGATCGGTAATACAGTTGGAAGTATTCAGAATCTCATCAATGGAATTCAGACTACGGTTAACGGCGTAGACCATATCAATTCCAATGCTACGGCATGTAATGATTCTAAGATCGTTGTTGTTGACGCAATGACTAATATCTCTGCAATCTCTGAAGAGAATGCGGCAAGTACAGAGCATACATCAGCAACTATGGAAGAGCTTAATGCAACAGTTGCCACACTTGCAAATGAGGCATCTACTCTTAAGGAGCATGCTGATACTCTTATGGAAGAGATGAAGTTCTTCAAACACTGAGCTTAACTGATATCTAATGATATCAATGGTAAATAGTAACTCTTGTGTACAAATAATGTAATATCTTATTGAATTTAATCAGATATATGATAGAATAAGGCTTGTGACTTTATGTACAAGCCTTATTCTTTTGCTTTACAGCAATTTTTAGTTTTTG
>OMSZ01000424.1 GCA_900313855.1 uncultured Eubacteriales bacterium | reverse complement strand
GCCAGCGCTGAAGCAGCCGACGAAACCGCCGACTATGAAGATAATGCCGATGATAGTTCTTACGCTTTATCTAACGAAGATGATAATACTTCCTTAGATGTCGTTGAAGATGGTAATCTTTCCGATGAGGAAGCCACCGTTTCAGAGAATGAGCAATTGGAAAATGATCTTGTAGCTTCGGGCGCTCTAAGAAAACCGAAAAGCTACGATGATTACTATAACACCCTTTATTCAGCTTATCAGAGTGAAGCAAAAGAAATGTCAAATATAAGAACAGCTATTGACAGCGATATCCTCTACAATGCAGCAGAAGAAGCTGCTCCGGCTGCCGATGAAGCCGTTGCCGAAGCTGACCTTAGTGTTAATACGACCGGAGACAATTCCTTCAAACAGACAGAGCAGAATAATACAGCAGACAACGCCTCAAGTGCAGCAGGAAAAGACTATTCCACCACCAATACACAGGAGAAAACCGTTGACGAGGGCGATGTCGTCAAAACAGATGGAGAATATATATATACGTTAAACAGACACAACTTTTACTATAGTTCATACGACCAGTTATTACCCTCCATCACCATCACAAAGGCTGATAACGGCAAGCTTAATAAAGTATCAACCATCGAGCTTACCGGATTTGATTCGTCAGAATCAGATGACTACTGTTTCAATGAATTCTACATTTATGGCAATTATCTTATTGTTTTATACCAGCATGGATACAGACCATTTTCTGAACAGAGCTGCATAGAGATATACGACATTACCGACAAACGCAGTCCGAAATCAATTAAGACCCTCTATCAGAGCGGAAGCTATGTAAGCTCAAGGATCAGTGACGGATACCTGTATACCATAAGCTCCTTTGTACCGGACAGCTACTCATTTACAAACGGAGAAAAAGGACGCACAGAATACAACAAGTATATACCTTATATTAATGATGATATGATCGCTTACAACAATATCTTTTACAGCAGGCATTTATCCTCCATGTCTACAAGTGTTGTCACAAGCGTTGATCTTTCATCCCCTTACAGGTTTACTAACACCAAAGCAGTTTCGTGTTCACGCGGGCAGGTTTATGTAGGCGAAAAGGCAATCTATCTGTACTCTACCCTGCCTTATGATGAGATAGAAAAGACCGAGATCATGAAGATAAATTACGAAAAAGGCAGACTTAATATCGGAGGCCGTGCCGTTGTCGCAGGATACCTGTATGATACATTTGCACTTTCAGAATATAATGGTCATCTAAGGATAGTCTCAACCATACCCGCTAACAACTTCTCATGGTTTGACAAAAAGGTGTGGACCGATTCTTCTGAACAGAAAAACGGTTTCAGGATAAATGAGGATATCAACGCAGTGTATATATTAGACAATGACATGAAGCTTTGTGGAAGGATAACGGGGCTTGCGCCCGGAGAGCGGATCTATTCCGCAAGATTTTTTGGAGACATCGGATACTTTGTAACTTATAGAAATACTGACCCGTTATTCTCAGTAGACTTCTCAAATCCGAAGGAGCCGAAAATACTCGGGGCGCTTAAGATACCGGGATTTTCCAACTACCTGCATTTTTATGGAAAGGACACTCTCCTTGGCATAGGTGAGGAACGCGATCCGTATTCTCAGGAATTTAAGGGCCTTAAGCTCTCTATGTTTAACATAAGTGACCCGGCCAACGTCACAGAGGAAGACAAGTATATCCTTAAGGATGCATATTACAGCAGCGCACAGTACAACCACAAGTCAATAATGATAGATCCCGAAAAGAATATTTTCGGTTTCTGGTATGAAACCGAATACTATGATCAAAGCGACGATTACCATTATGACTATTACTATTCAACCTATACCTACAAAAAGGGAAAGGGATTTGTAGAAACCGCAAAATATAAAGTGGATTATGATTATATGTTTGACTATGAGGATATCCGCGGACTTTACATAGGCAAGTATTTCTATCTTGTCACTCCGTCTAGTATAGAAAGCTATAAGTTAGGCAGTACGAAGCAGATAGACAGAATATATCTTGACTAAGCTTTATATAACCGGATATAAAAAGGGGCAGGTCACAAACCTGCCCCTTTACCGTTATAATCAGTCATAGCCTTTTCAAGCTCATCTAAAACAATTAGTTCAACTGCCT
>OMSZ01000425.1 GCA_900313855.1 uncultured Eubacteriales bacterium | reverse complement strand
TTAAAGATATGGGTTATACTCATGTTGAGATAATGCCTCTTTTTGAGCATCCGTTAGATGAGTCCTGGGGATATCAGGCAACAGGATTCTTTTCTCCAACCTCACGGTATGGAACCTGCGATGACCTGAAGTATTTTGTAAATGAGTGTCATGCTCAGGGGATAGGTGTGATACTTGATTTTGTACTGGTTCATTTTGCTACGGATGATTACGGACTTAATAATTTCGACGGCGGCAGCCTTTATGAGCTGCCTGCAAGTGATGTTACCTATAGTGAGTGGGGCTCGTATAATTTCTTTCATGCCAAGGGAGAGGTGGCAAGCTTTTTGAAATCGTGCGCGGACTACTGGCTTTCCGATT
Organism: uncultured Eubacteriales bacterium; assembly: GCA_900313855.1. Lineage (GTDB taxonomy): Bacteria > Bacillota > Clostridia > Lachnospirales > Lachnospiraceae > CAG-590. The sequence goes on along the minus strand of OMSZ01000425.1, from coordinate 2,415 downwards.
ATCATTTTGACGGACTTCGCTTTGATGCGGTGTCTAATATCATTTACTGGCGTGGAAGGTCTGAGTGTGGTGTTAATGAAAAGGCGCTTCAGTTCGTTCAGGACCTGAACCTCGGAATTAAACAGCGCCATCCTCATGTGATACTTTTTGCCGAAGATTCAACAACGTTTCTCAAGGTGACTGCGCCTGTTGAATATGAGGGATTAGGCTTTGATTATAAATGGGACCTCGGGTTTATGCATGATACGCTGGATTTCTTTGCTGCATCATATGCCGGACGCAGGGAGCGCTATGACAAGCTCTTATTTTCAATGCATTATTTCTATAATGAATTATATCTGCTGGCATTTTCCCATGATGAGGTGGTACATGGGAAAAAGACTATTCTTGATAAAATGTATGGTGGTTATGAAGAGAAGTTTGCCTCATGCCGGGCGATGTTTCTTTATTGGTATACGCATCCCGGAAAAAAGCTCTCATTTATGGGCAATGAGATAGGGCAGTTCCGGGAGTGGGCGGAATATCGCGAGCAGGATTTTGATGTTCTGTCGCAGTATCCCCTACATAATGCATTTAGCAGGTTCTGCAGGGATCTGAATCGGGTCTACATGTATCATCCGGCGTTAAATGAGGGTGAGTATAACAGCTTATGCTTTAATTATGTAATTTCCGACAGGAGAGATGACTTGGTATATGCGTTTGAAAGAGCGGCAGGTGGTGAGAGGATACTTGCGGTGTTTAACTTTGGCGAAAGGGATTTCGATAATTACGAGGTTAATGTTAAGGGTAATCATATGTTAAAGGAAATAATCAATACAGACGCAAAGATATATGGTGGAGATTATACAATAGATAATGAAGAGATCAGGATAAGGAACGGCAGATGTTACATGAGGCTTAAAGCATGCTCCGGCAGGTTGTTTGAGATATGCTGATGCAGAGCTTTTTGTGAATAATAAACCTGAAAATACTCGTTTCACTCCTAAATGTTACAAAATCATAACGGCAATAATGCACAAAAACCGTATACATAATATGTTGTTACTATATAAGTGTCAAAAAAGTATGGATTTTCAATAAAAAAATTAAAATTAGGGTTGACATAAGAAGAAACCTTTGGTATTATGTGGTTGTTGTAATAAATTTAACATTTTTGTAACATTTGAGATGAGATTGAAAAAAGAGGTATAATATGAAGAAAAATGTTATTCGCAGATCAATGTTGACGGTAGCTGCTATATCACTTATGATCGGTGGAACAGCCGCTCCGACAAGCGTAAAGGATCAGGTAACAAGTACACAGTTTGTAATCAGTAAAGCAATAGAAAACAGCGATTCACTTAATAATAATATTAACAAAGGAACTAAGGTTTCAGAGCTTGCACAGGTTAATGTACCTGTAAAGTCAAGCAAGGCTGATGAGTCAGTTAAGGAAGAGACAGTTGCAGAGATTACCGCACAGCCTGAGGAGATTGAAGCAAAGCCTGCTAAGGTTGAGAGTAATCAGGTAGTAGCTAATATTGACAGTTATCTTAATATCCGTTCTGAAGCTTCAGAGGATGGAGAGGTAGTTGGAAAGTTTTATAACGGTAACGTAGGTACTATCGTTGAAAAGGGTGATGAATGGTCGTTAGTTTCATCAGGTAATGCTTATGGATTTGTTAAGAATGATTATCTTCTTTTCGGCAGTGATGCTGAAAGCTATATAGAGAATAACTGTGATCAGATCGTTAAGATCAGCGCAGAGACGGTTAATGTAAGAGCAGAGGAATCAACAGAGAGTGAAGTTCTTTCACAGAAGGATGAGGGCGAGGCACTTACAATTCTCGGTCATGAGAATGGCTGGTATAAGGTTGCGGTTACTGATGATCAGGCAGGTTATGTATCAAGTGATTACGTATATGTAGATTATGTATATGAGACAGCAGTAACTATTGAAGAAGAGCGTGCAGCTGAGGAAGCCCGTGCGGCAGAGATTGCAGCAGCAGAGCAGGCAGCAGCAGAGCAGGCAGCAGCAGAACAGCAGACTGCTACTGTAACAGAGAGCCAGCAGGCTGAGACACAGCAGGTAGAGGCTGCTGCACCAAAGGCAGAGGAGCCAAAGGCGGAAGAGCCTAAGAAAGAGAAGAAGAAAGAGACTGTAGAGTCAACAGATATAGTTGTTAAGGAAGAGACTAAGTCAACAGAGACAGTTAAGCAGGAATCTTCAAGCACATCAGGACAGGCAGTTGCAGATTATGCAGTACAGTTTATCGGTAATCCGTATGTATATGGTGGTACAAGCTTGACAGACGGAGCTGATTGTTCAGGTTTTGTTCAGTCTGTATATGCACACTTCGGATATTCATTATCAAGAACTGCAGCTTCACAGGCAGGAGACGGAACAACAGTTAGTCTTGACAGCTTACAGCCAGG